>JBCCAW010000190.1:0-9631 GCA_039814655.1 Myxococcota bacterium
ATGCGCGGCCTCGCCATGCGCTATGCTCCGCCGCCGTGCGAGTGTGCCATCAGTGTGGTGCTGTCGCGAGGCCGGACGACCGGTTTTGCGCAGCCTGCGGAGCCACCCTGCAGACCGGCGGCTCCTCGGGCACCGGCGACCCGCTGCTGGGCCGGACCATCGGCGGGAGCTACGTGCTCCAGGAGATCGTCGGCGTCGGTGGCATGGGCCGCGTGTACCGCGCCGAGCAGTCGACGCTCGGCCGCACGGTGGCGATCAAGGTCATCCACCCGCACCTGCTCGGCGACGAGCAGACCGTGGCGCGCTTCTACACCGAGGCGCGAGCCTCGAGTCGCCTGAACCACCCGAACAGCGTGTCGATCATCGACTTCGGTCGAACGGACGACGGGATCCTGTTCTTGGCCATGGAGTTCCTCAAGGGGAAGGACCTGGCCCTCGTGATGCACGAGGAAGGGCCCCTCGCCTTCGAACGCATCTGCGAGCTGCTCGCCGCGGTGCTCGATGCGCTCGGCGAAGCGCACGCCCTCGACATCGTGCACCGGGACCTGAAGCCGGAGAACATAATCCTGACGCCGCGTCGCTCCGGCGGCGACCTGGTCAAGGTCGTGGACTTCGGCCTCGCGACCATCGTGGACCAGGCGTCGACCTCCATTACGCGGCCCGGCCTCGTCTGCGGCACCCCGGACTACATGGCGCCGGAGCAGGGGCGCGGCGAGAGCGTCGATGGCCGAGGCGACCTCTACGCGCTGGCCGTGGTGCTCTTCGAGCTGCTCACCGATCGGCTGCCCTTCGACGACGAGACGCCGACGAAGGTCGTGCTCCGGCACATTCACGATCCGGTCCCGGACCCGAGGCTCGTCGCGCCGCATCGGGAGATTCCCGACGCGCTGGCCGCCGTCGCCATGCGGGGCCTGCAGAAGCTGCAGACCGAGCGCTACCAGACCGCCGCAGAGATGCGGGACGCGCTCCTTCGGGCTCGCGAGGCGCTGACGACGAACCAGTCGGCCACGATCGTCTGTTCGAACTGCAACGCCGAGAACCCCGCCAACATGCGCTTCTGCGGCGCCTGCGGAAGTCGCCTCGGCTCGAGCGTTGCGCCGCTCCGCCCGGGAGTGGGCTCGGCGCCGCCGGCGGTCGGCTCCGCGCTGCCGGATACGGTCGTACCGCGCGCGCCGGATGCGGCCCGCAACCCGGCGAAGCGCGTCTCGGACTCACCGCGCCGCGTGGCCCGGCCCAGCTTCGCGCCACCCACGGGCGTGGATCGCCCCTTCGTGGGCCGGCTCTTCGAGCTCGAGCGGCTCGGCGGCTTGCGCCGCGCTTCCCCGGGTAGCTTCCACTGGGCACGCGTCGAGGGCGAGCAGGGCGTGGGCAAGACGCGGCTGCTCACGGAGGTGGCCGAGCGATTTGCCGATGACGGCGACCTCGTCGTCGGCGCCGGGCCGCATCCCACCGGCGCGCTCGTTCCCTACGGACCGATCCGGCAGATCGTCGCGGACCTGCTCGAACTCGACGTCGCGGCTTTGGCGACTGTTCCGGACCACGCGGCTTTCGACGATCCGATCAGCAAGGCCGGCGCCGAAGAGCTCTCCGCGCCGGTGGGCATCCGCGGCTTCCCCGGCGAGGGCCGAGCGCCCGCCGTCGCGCGGGCGCTCGCGGCCGCTCTTGCGCACGCGGCGCCGCGGGCGGGCACGGAGCGGGTGGTGCTCATCGTCGACGACCTGTCCCGCTGCGACGGCCTCACGCAGGATGTGCTCGCCTCCCTCGAGCCGGCCCTCGAGGAGCAGAGCGTCTTTCTCGTGACCGCGGACGTGCGCCGCCGCGGCGGCGTGGGAGAGCGCCTCGTGCTCGAAGGCCTCTCCGTGGAGGAGGCCGGGCTTTTCCTCGCGCGGCGTGGAGGCGCGGGCGGCAGCACCGGCGGCGGGACCCTCGCCCAGCGACGCCTCTTGCCGCTCTTTCTCGAGCAGCTCGGCGCCCTGGGCATGGTGGACCTCTCGAGCGATTCGCTGCCGCGGCGCCTCGCCGACGCGGTGGCGCAGCGCGTGGAGCGCGTCGAGCAGCGCGCGCGGCGCGTGCTCCAGGCCGTGGCCGTCTTCGGCGGCCGCTGCGCGTCCCAGCAGCTCGCGAAGGCCCTGGAGCAGGGCGAGCTGGCCGGGCTCGAGGAGCTCATGCGCGACGGTCTCGTCCGCGTCGAAGGCGGCCTCGTGGAGGTCTCTCATCCCTTCGTGGCGGAGCTCGTGGAGGCCTTCATCCCCGCCGAGGCGCGCAAGCAGATGCACGCGCGCGTGCTCGAGCTCGCCACGGAAGCCGGTGCGCCGCTGGAGGTCCGCCTGGAGCACGCCTACCGGGCCGGCGAGACCATGCGAACGCTCGTTCTTCTCGAGCGCATGGGGGACGAGGCCTACCAGCGCGGCGACCGGGTGGCGTCCATCCAGGGGCTCCGCCGGGCCCTCGAGCTCGCGCGCCGGGAGATGCTGGAGAGCGGCGACCCGCTCCTCGAGACGGCGATTCTCAGCTTCAGCCGAAAGCTGGCCTTGGCCCTGGCGCGCGCCGGGGAGCTGGCCGGCGCCGACGGCGTCGTGCGAGAGGTCCTCGACCTCACGGGCCCCTACGACGTCTCCCGGGCCAAGCTCTACCTGGTGCTCGGCGAGGTCGCGGGCCTGCGCGGCCGGTCCCGGGACGCCATGCGTCACTACGGCAAGGCGCTCGAAATCGTCGCCGGCGAGGATGCGCGCGTCGAAGCCGAGCTCCAGCTCTCGCTGGGTCGCGCCCGGCGCAAGGACGGCGACCCGCGCGGCGCGGCCAACGCCTACCGCCGCTGCCTCGAGCTGCACCAAGAGCTGCCGGGCGGCGGGGTCGGGGCCGCCCGCGTCGCCGTGGAGCTGGCGGCGGCGCTCTTCGACGCCGGGGACCAGGAGGAGCTTCGGGAACGCCTCGTCGACGCGCGCCGGCGCGCCGAGCTCGACGGAGCGCCGGCGCTGCTGGCTGAGGTCGCGGGCCTGGCCGGGCGCCTCGCGGAACGCGAAGGGCGCACGGCCGATGCGATTCAGCGCTACGCCGAAGCGAGCCGCCAGGCGGCCGAGGCCGGGGACCTCAGGCGCCATGCGCTCTGGCGTGGCGCGGCGGCGGCGCCGGGCTGAAGCTGAGAGTTTTCGCGCCTCTGAGGGCCCCGCTGCCTTGCGGGACCCGGGACGGCGCCGCTACATCCCCCCACGCGCTAACCGATGCCGCGGTTCCGCATACCGCAGACGTCGTATCGCGTCGCCCGAGGCTCCCCCACCATGCGTCCTGTCCCTTTCTCCGCTTTTCTCTCGTGGGCCTGCCTCCTCCTCCTCGGCGCATGCGCCACGCCGGCCCCGGAGCTCGGCATCGACGCCGCATCCCAGCCCATCGTGGGCGGCGAGCCCGTCGACGGCACGCAGCCCGGCGTCGTGGCGGTGGTGACCCAGGGCGGCGGACTCTGCAGCGGAACGGTCATCGCGCCCCGGGTCGTGCTCACGGCCAAGCACTGCATCCAGCGTGCCGGCGCCGCCGCCCCCTTGAACCCCGCCGCGGTCTTCGTGGCCGTCACCGACGACGTGACGCCCATCTTCGACCGGCGTCGCACCTTCGACGACTTCATCACGGACTCCGTCGATGTGCTCACCACCGAGGGGAGCTACCGCGAAGACCGCTGCCTTCGCGACCTCACGAGCCAGGACGTGGCCCTCGTCGTCACGCGGCAGACCCTTCCCGTGGACCCGGTGCCCGTCTCCTTCGAGTCGCCCACCAGCTTGATTAGCCGGCAGGTCACCGCCGTGGGCTTCGGTCAGATCCCCGCGGGAAGCTCCGGGCGGAAGTTCAGCGTCGACACGCGCGTGGAGTGCGTCGGCTGCTTCCAGTGCGACGCGGGTACCGACTCGAGCGGCGTGATCTACACCGTCGCCACCACCTGCCAGGGTGACTCCGGCGGCCCGCTCCTCAACGCGGAGGGCGAGGTCTTTGCCGTGCTGTCCTTCGGCACGGGCTCCTGCGGCGACTCCGGGGCCATCAACGGCTTCAACCGCATCGACACCTTTCAGGACCTCATCGAGGAGGCCCTCGAGGTATCCGGCATCTGCGTCGAGAGCGGAGCCGAGGTCTGCGACGGCACGGACAACGACTGCGACGGAGACGTCGACGAAGACTGCATCGCCGCGGGCGAGAGCTGCAGCACCGACGACGAGTGCCTCACGGGGCTCTGCGCGGAGACCGCCGCGGGGCGCGTTTGCACGCTCGACTGTGACCCCTCCCGCCCCACCGTGGGCTGCCCCCTCGGGCTCTTCTGCACGTCCTCCGGCGCGGGCTGCAGCGGACTCTGCATTCCCGGCGAGCCCGGGGAGCTCGGCAATGGGCAGAGCTGCTCGGCGGACGCCGAATGCGCGTCCCTTCGCTGCGTGGACCCCGGCGACGGCAACCGCCGCTGCCTCGACGCCTGCGAGGGTGACGCAGGGCTGTGCCTCGCCGGAGAAGCTTGCGTGGCGCGTCCCGGCGACTGCGGCGCCTGCGTGCCCTCCACGATTTTCGCGGGGCCCTTCGGCCTCGGCGAGCCCTGCGACCCGTCGGCCAGCGACTGCTACGACCGCTGCATCGACGACGGCCTCGCCACCTACTGCTCGCGCACCTGTGACGACGACGCGGCCTGCGGGCCCGGCTTCCACTGCCGCGAAACCGAGGCGGAAGACGGCGCGCGAACCAGCCTCTGCGTTCGCGGCGACCGCGGCATCGCGGGCGCGGGCTGCCTCGTGAACGAGGATTGCGACCCGGGGCTCTTCTGCGCCTCCCGCAACGGCACGCGCTGGTGCACCAGCTTCTGCACGAGCGCCGACATGTGCTCGGAGGGCTTCGACTGCGTGGCCGTCTCGGACGACGCCAGCGTCTGCGCGCCCGCCACGGGAATCCAGGGCGACCTCTGCGAGGAGTCCTCGGACTGCCTCGGCGGCCTCTGCGTGGGCATCCCCGGCGCGGACCAGGTCTGCTCGCGAGTCTGCGGACCGGACGCTCCTTGCGAGGTGGGCTTCGATTGCGTGCGGACCGCCGACGGCATCACGAACGTCTGCGTTCCCATCGAACCCGAAGCCCCGCCGACTTCCGGGGGCGGCGGCTGCGCGGCCGGTCCCACGGGCGCGATGCCGGGCTTGGCGCTCGCCTTCGGCCTCTGGATCTCTAGGCGGCGCCGGCGCCGGGATCCGTCTATCGTCGGGGCGTGACGCGCCTCTCGCTGCTGCTGGCCCTCGTCGGCTGCGCCAACCTCTCGGATTGGGAGACGGCGCCGGGCGAGGTCTTCGCCGGGACCGTCGTGGGCACGGACGTTCCCGAGTGCGTGCCGGGCGCCGTGTGCTCCTTTCTCCGCCGTGGCTTTCCCGCGGGCACGCGCCTCGAGATGACCTTCGACCCCGGGTCCCTCACCTCGGCGCCGGGCACGCTCACGACGCGCGGTGAGCTCTGCGGCGCGACCTTCGACGCCGAGCCGCTCCTGCCCATCGCGCCGCTCGTGCACGACGCGCTCAGCCAATACGGGCTTCCCGGCGACGGTCGCGTGCGGAACTACCTCTTCGCGCTCCAGCCCGACCAAGGCCCGCTGGCGGGTCGGGACGCCATGGCCTTCGTGTCCCTCATGGAGGGCACGGGCATCGAGCTGCGCATCGTCGCGGGCCCGGGCAACACGGATTGTGCGCCCGGCGACTGCGACGCCTTCGCGTCGGGCGCCTGCGACTACTTCGGTTTCTTTCGCTTGGGCCGCGCCCGTGCGGAGTGAGCCGAGCCCGTGACGCGCGTTCTCGGGATCGAAACGAGCTGCGACGAGACCGCGGCGGCCGTGGTGAGCGTCGACGGCGCGGTCTTCGTGGACGTGGTCGCGAGTCAGATCGCCGAGCACGCGCCCTACGGCGGCGTCGTCCCCGAGCTGGCGTCGCGTGCGCATCTGCGCGCCATCGTGCCCGTGGTCGAGGCCGCGCTTCGCGAGGCCGGCGGGCTCGCGTCGCTCAGCGGCCTCGCCGTGACCCAGGGCCCGGGGCTCAGTGGCGCGCTGCTGGTGGGCGTGCAGACCGCCAAGGCCCTCGCGCTGCGCACGGGCCTGCCGCTCGTCGGCGTCAACCACCTGGACGGCCATCTGCTCGCGCCTCGGCTCCGAGAGCCCGGCGCCGCCCCCGTGGACCTGCCCTTTCCCTATGTGGCGCTCCTCGCAAGCGGCGGGCACACGGCGCTCTACCGCGTGGACGGGCCCGGGCAGACGACGCTCCTGGGCCAGACCCGCGACGACGCCGCCGGCGAGGCCTTCGACAAGGCGGCCAAGCTCCTGGGCCTCGGCTACCCCGGTGGCCCGGCCATCGACCGCCGCGCACGGAGCGGAGATGCCGAGGCCGTGGCCTTCCCGCGCACCATGCTGGGGCGCGGGTCCTTCGAGTTCAGCTTCAGCGGGCTCAAGACCGCCGTCGCGCGGCACGTCGCGCAGCACGGCCGGCCCGAGAGCGACGCGGCCTTGGCGGACCTCTGCGCCTCGTTCCAGGCGGCGGTGGTGGAGGTGCTCGCGCGAAAGCTCAGCGACGCGGGGCGGGCCGAGGGCGTCACGCGCCTCGTGCTGACCGGCGGCGTGGCCGCGAACAGCGGGCTGCGCGCTCGCGGCGAAGAGCTCGCCCGGAGCCGAGGCCAGACGCTCCACGTGCCGCCGGTGAAGCGCTGCACGGACAACGCCGCCATGATCGCCTACGCCGGCGCTCAGCGCCTCGCCGCGGGTGAGCGCGATGGGGACATCGTCATCTACAGCCGGGACCCGGCCCGGCGTCGCGGTCGCTTTCGCCCCGACGGGACGCTGATCCCGAGGCGAAGCTGAGGTCGCCGCTCGGGGTGCCCGAGGCCAGCGCAGGCATTACACCGCGCGGATGCAGGAGAGCAGCGGCGGCAAGAACTTTGGCCTCCTCGGCGTCGGCGGCTACGTGGCGCCGCGGCACCTCAAGGCCATCGCCGAGACCGGCAACCGGCTCATGGCGGCCTGCGACCCGAGCGACTCGGTGGGGGTCATGGACTCCTACTTTCTCGACGCGAAGTTCTTCACGGAGGTGGAGCGCTTCGACCGCTTCCTCGAGAAGCAGCGCCGCAAGAGCGACGCGGAGCGCGTTCACTACATCAGCGTCTGCAGCCCGAACTACCTGCACGACGCGCACGTACGACTGGCGCTCCGCACCGGCGCACACGCCATCTGCGAAAAGCCCCTCGTCATCAACCCCTGGAACCTCGACCAGCTCGCCGAGCTCGAGGCCGAGGGGAAGGGGCGCGTGTTCAGCGTGCTTCAGCTCCGGCTCCTGCCAAGCCTGGTGGCCCTGCGCGGGCGCGTGGCCCAGCGCCGGGACCGGGCCCGGGTTGTGCTCAGCTACGTGACCCGCCGCGGGCGCTGGTACCAGACCTCGTGGAAGGGCGACGCGGCGAAGAGCGGCGGCTTGCCCACCAATATCGGCATTCACCTCTTCGACTTGCTCCTCTGGATCTTCGGTCCGGCGCAGCGCTGGGAGGTGCACGCCGCGCAGCCGGACCGCTGGGCGGGCTTCCTCGAGCTCGAGAAGGCCGACGTGTCCTGGCTGCTCTCGACGCGCATCGAGGACCTGCCCGGGGACGTGCGCTCCGCCGGTAAGCCCGCCTTCCGTTCCATGACCATGGACGGCGAGGCCATCGAGTTCTCTCCGGGGTTCACGGACCTGCATACGCGCGTCTACGAGGACGTGCTCTCCGGCGGGGGCTTCGGCCTCGAGGACGCGCGGCCCTCCATCGACCTCTGCCACCGCATTCGCACCACCGTCGAGACCGATCCGAAGCCGGACCGGGCGCACCCGCTGCTCCGGCGTTGAGCACGCAACCGGCGTCGCCGGGTGCTGATAACGTGGCCACGGCGCAGCCGCGGTACCGCCCGCCGGCTGCCGTCCGCGTCGCGCTCCATCGCCGGCGCCTTTGCCGCCATGGCCGAGAAGACCGAAGACGCCACCCCCAAGAAGCTCCGGGACGCCCGCCGCCGCGGGGAGGTCCCGAAGAGCCGGGATCTCGGCACGGCGGCGACGGTGCTCGCCGTCGCCGGCGCCTTCGCCGCGACCGGAGGCTCCGCGCGAGACACGCTCCGGGGCCTGGTGGACTCGAGCCTCCGCGCGGCCACGGCGCCCTCGTGCCCGCCGCCGGCGGCCGGTGCCCTCGACGCGGCCTTCGCCCAGGGGCTCCTGGCCGTGCTGCCCATCGTGCTCACGGCGCTCACGGTGGGGACGACGGTGGCGTTTCTTCAGGTCGGCCCGCTGCTGACGAGCAAGACCATCGAGCCCAAGCTGGAGCGCCTCGACCCCATCAAGGGGCTCCGGAACCTCTTTCGCCAGCGCCAGCTGGTCGAGCTGCTCAAGACGCTGACGAAGCTCTTGCTCATCGGTGGCCTCACCGTGGCCGTGCTTCGCGAGAGCGTCCGGGGCGTGGCCGGGCTCACCGGGCGTGACGCCGGCGCGGCCCTCGAAGGAACGGGCGCCCTCGTGCTTCGGCTCTTCGTCCGCGTGGGCGGCGCGCTGCTGGCCCTCGGCGTCGCCGATCTCCTCTACCAGCGCTGGCGCCACGGTCGGGACCAGCGGATGACGAAAGACGAGGTGAAGCGTGAGTACAAGGACGCGGAGGGTGACCCGCAGGCGAAGCAAGCGCGGGACCGGGCCTACCGGGAGGTCGTCGAGCACGACGCCGTCGAGGCCGTCCGCGGGGCGGACGTGCTCGTCGTGAACCCGACGCATCTGGCCGTCGCCCTCCGCTACGACGAGGACGCGGACGAGGCCCCGGAGGTCGTGGCCAAGGGCTCGGAGCATCTCGCGCGCCGCATGATCGAGGCGGCCGAAGAAGCCGGTGTGCCCGTCATGCGCGACGTGCCCCTCGCCCGCGCGCTCCACGGGCTGTCGCGTGGCGAGGAGATCCCCGAGCGCCTCTACGATGCGGTCGCCCTCGTGCTCCGGGCGGCCTGGGACGAACGGCAGCGCCAGGCCCGCGGAGAGGCCGGCGACGAGGTCGGCGCCGCCTCGGGCACGGAGGCGGGCCCGTGAGCGCTTCGCTTCGGCGCTCCCGGCCGGCGGCCGCTCCCCCGGCGCTGCGGCCCTTGCCCTTGCCCGGGCAACGGAGCGCCCGCACCTCTCGCGCGCAGGCCGCCGTCGCGCTCTTGGCCGCGCCGGCTTCGCGCCCAGGGCCGGCGCGCCCGGAGCCGGCGCTCGAGGCACCGCCGAGGCTTCCGGGAAAGGCGCCGGTCCCGGAGGCGCGGGCGCTCGAGCTCCTGCGCCTCGCGCACCGCACCGCGAGCCCGGCGCTCGGACCCGCGGTGCGTGACATGCTCGACGCGGCCGAGACGATCCTGGCCCTCGAGGGGCCGCTTCGGGCCGGCGCCCGGGGGCAGATCTGGCCGTGAGCGGGAAGCTCAGCGCGCGCGTCGGCACGTCTCGCGTCGGCACGTCCCGCGTCGGAGTTGCGCCCGAGGCCCTCGAGGCCGCGCGCTGGCTTGGCTGGCGCGCCCTCCGCCGCGGCCGTCACGCGACGGCGGAGCGCCTGCTTCGGGGCTGCGCGGCGCTTGACCCCCACGACGCCTGGACCTGGCGGGCCCTCGCCACGCTCGCCTTCC
>JBCCAW010000145.1:0-11367 GCA_039814655.1 Myxococcota bacterium
AATTATGTTATGCAGAGGCAATTCATTAGTGAAACTTTAAGTCATAGATTTAGTCAATCAAACATTCATTGAAGAGGTTTACGGAAGCACTGAGTGCAAAACCGGCCTTTGAAGCGCCGCGAGCGCGTCCGCCGCGCGCGCGTCGTCCGGCTGCCGGAGGGCCAGCCGGGCCCTGCCCATGAGCGCGCGCCCCTCCGCCACGACCTGTGCGAGCGCCTGCGCTCGCTCTCGGCAGCTGGCGTAGGCCTCGAAGGCGGCATCCCGGGACCCTTGTCCCGCGAGGGCGTCGCCGAGGGCGCAGTGCAGCGCGGGGCGGCTGGCGTCGAGGCCGAGGGCCTCACGGGTCACGGTCTCGGCGCCGGCGTAGTCCCGCGCGAGGAGGCGGGTGGCGGCGCTCGCCATGGCCGCGTCGACGGCCGCCGCGCGCTCGCCTTCCCCCGGCGCCGCGTCGCCGGCCTGCGCTCGCAGCGCCGCCGGCGCGCTCAGCACGAGGAGCGACGCGAGGGCGAGCACGCCGCGTACATGAGGCATGGGCCCGGAACTCATGGGCCGAGCGTGGCGGCGGGACGCAGGCCCTCGTCCGGCCGGAAGCAGTGCCAAAAGTCGACGTCGTAGCCGGCTGCGAGCGCGTGCACCCGGTCCTTGAGCGCGTAGCCCACGGGCGCGAGCCGAGGCCGCTCGTCGCTCGCTGGCGCGAAGGTCACGACGTCGAAGGAGCGCGGCCGGAAGACCGCCAGCACCCGGTCGACGAGCGCGGCGAGGGCGCCGTCGCCTCGCACGTCGTGATTCGTCTCGAAGCTCACGTAGCTTCCGAGCGACTCCGGCGTGACGTGCACCGTGTAGTAGTCGTCGCCGCGCACACCGTTCATGGAGTAGCCCGCGGGTGTGAAGGGGTGCTCGTCGACGGCGAAGCCCGGGAGGATGCGCGTGACGCCGCGGGCCTCGGCCAGCGTGCCTTCGCCGGGCCGCTCGCAGCCGATGAAGCGCGACGCGGCATCTTCCGGGAGCCCGTGCATGAGAATCTCGACCGTCGTGTCGTTCTGCACCGGCGTGTAGGGCTTGGTCGTGTGGAAGAGGAACACGTGGTGGTCGTGCGCGTCGCCGAAGCGGAGCGCCGTGCCCGGCAGGAGCGCCCCGAGACGCCGGGCGTCTTCGTAGAACGACGTGGGCTGGCGCGTGGGGAAATGCTCGTTCTTGCGCTCGTAGGTCAGCAGCGCGACGCGCCCGGCGCCGAGCGTGGCCACGAGGAGATGCGCGGCGTCCACGAGCCGCGTCTGCCCGCAGGTGATCATGGTCAGGTAGCTGTCGAAGACGAAGAGGCTCGATTCGCTCAGCAGGTAAGCGTCGCAGCGCTCGCTCCGGAGCGTACTGAGCACGCGGGCGCCGCTCGCGGCGACCACGCGATGCCAAAAGGCGGCCTCGAGCGTGCGGAGCGACGGGGCGTCGTCGCTCACGGCGAGCTCGAGCTTCTTCTCCGGTCCCTCGAAGAAGGTTGGCGCGTGCGGGGCGTCCATGGGCGCAACCCTGGCCCGGCCTTCGTCGCGCGCAAGCGTGCCGTGACGCCGGCCGCGGCCTTTTTGGAAGCCCGGTCAGGGGCCGCTACGTTCGCCACGTGGTGCGCCTGCTCGCTCTCGGTCTCGTGCTCGGCCTCGCCGCTCCGGTGGCGGCGGACATCTACGAGTGCCGCGGGGCCGACGGGACGCGCAACTTCACGAACACGCGCACGCGCGGGCAACGCTGCCGCTTGGTGGTGCGCGGGGCGCCGCGGCCGACGGGAGACCGGCGCCGCAGCCCGCGCCGGCGTGGCCAAGCGGACCCGGATCGCTTCCAGCGCTACGACGCCTTCATCGCCGAGGCGGCGCGCATCTACCAGCTCCCGGAGGCGTTCATTCGCGCCGTGATGAAGGTCGAGAGCGACTTCGTGCCCGACGTGGTGAGCCACGCCGGCGCCATGGGGCTCATGCAGCTCATGCCCCGCACGGCCGCGAGCATGGGCGTGCGCGACCCCTTCGACCCGCGGCAGAACATCCTCGGTGGCGCGCGCTACCTGCGCGTGCTCGCGAACCTCTTTGGCGGCGACCTGGTGCTCACCATCGCTGCGTACAACGCCGGCGAGGGCGCCGTGATGCGCTACCGGGGCATCCCGCCCTACCGCGAGACCCAGCGCTACGTGGGTCGCGTGCTGCAGCGGTACTACGCGAACCTCGGCGGCTGATTCGCCTTTGGCCTCGCTTCCGGGCGATGATCTCGGGTCCGGCCTTCTCAGGGGCCGCGCGCGCCCTAGTGTTCTCCCTACACTTTGGCGTCCCGGAGAACTCGATGCGGACCGAATGCGACTACCTGGTGATCGGGAGCGGCGTGGCGGGCCTGAGCTTCGCCCTCGAGGCAGCGAAGCAGGCGCGGGTCACCGTGCTCACGAAGCGCTCGCGCACGGACTCGGCCACCAACTGGGCCCAGGGCGGCATCGCGGCGGTGCTGCACCCGGACGACTCCTTCGAAGCGCACGTGTTGGACACGCTCGGGACCGGCGGCGGGCTCAGCCACGAGGACATCGTGGAGATGGTCGTGCGCGAGGGACCGGAGCGCATCCGGAAGCTGATGGAGATCGGGGCCGAGTTCAGCCGGAGCGAGGGCGCGGAGCTGGACCTGACGCGCGAGGGCGGCCACTCGGCGCGGCGCGTGGTGCACGCGGGTGACATTACCGGTCGCGAGGTGCAGCGCGCGCTCCTCGCCGCGGCGGAGCGCGTGCCGAACATCGAGATCCTCGAGCACCACATGGCCGTGGACCTCATCGAGCAGAGCCGCTTCGGGACGCCGCGGCGGCAGGTCGTGGGCGCCTACGTGCTCGATGAGCAGAGCGGCGAGGTGCACACCTACCTCGCGCGGGCGACGGTGCTCGCGGCCGGCGGCGCGGGGAAGGTCTACCTCTACACGTCGAACCCGGACGTCGCGACGGGCGACGGCGTGGCCATGGCCTACCGGGCCGGGGCGCTGCTCGGGAACATGGAGTTCTTCCAGTTCCATCCGACGAGCCTCTACCACCCGGAGGCCAAGAGCTTCCTCATCAGCGAGGCGCTTCGCGGCGAAGGCGGCATCCTCCGCCTTGCCGACGGGACGGCCTTCATGGAGCAGCATCACGAGCTGAAGGACCTGGCGCCGCGCGACGTGGTGGCCCGGGCCATCGACTACGAGATGAAGCGCACCGGCGCCGATTCGGTCTTCCTCGACATGACGCACCTGGCGCCGCAGCTACGCGAGGAGCGCTTTCCGACCATTCACGCCGAATGCCTCCGCTACGGCGTGGACATGCGCGAGCGGCCCATCCCCGTGGTGCCGGCGGCGCACTACATGTGCGGCGGCGTGATCGTCGACGAAGGGGGCCGCACCTCGCTGCCCGGCCTCTGGGCCGTGGGGGAGGTGACGTGCTCCGGGCTCCACGGCGCGAACCGCCTCGCGAGCAACTCGCTTCTCGAGGGGCTCGTCTACGGGCACCGCGTGGCCGTCGCACTTCATGACGAGGCCGCGGCGGTGCCCGCGGGGGACGTGCCGGACTGGGACACGGGCAGCGCCGTGCCCTCGGACGAAGCGGTCGTGGTCAGCCAGAACTGGGACGAGATCCGGCGCTTCATGTGGAACTACGTGGGCATCGTGCGGAGCGACAAGCGGCTCAGCCGCGCGGCTCGGCGCATTGCGCTGCTCCAGGAGGAGATCCGCGAGTACTACTGGAAGCACCTCGTCACCCGGGACCTGCTGGAGCTCCGGAACATCGCCGACGTGGCCGAGCTCATCATCCAGTGCGCCGTGGCCCGTAAGGAGAGCCGCGGGCTGCACTACACCATCGACCACCCGGACGTGGACCCGGCCTTCGCCCGCGACACGCACATCGAGCGGGGCGTGCCGGCGTACGTTCGCGGGCGCTCTTGAGCGAGGGGAGCGCGCGGCGCGCAAAGGGGCCATCGGCGTCGCCCCGTGGTGGTGCTTCTCCGCGACGAGAGCGCCGCCAACGGGTCCACGGAAGCCACACGCGGAGAGCCGCTCGGAGCGAAGCCGACCGGCTTACCCCGAAAGCGCGCGCCCGCGGCGCGGCTAGCCTACGAAACAGACACTTCCTCTCGGAAGCGTTCGATTCAGGACTAGCGCCCGGCGGTTAGGGCCTCGACGCGGACGTGGGCGTCGACGAGGTCCTGGGCGTCGAGGTGAGCTGGACGGATCGCGATGCGGCAGCGCTCGACGCCGGCTTCGGCCTGGCTCTCGAGGACGACGAAGCGGGCGCCGTCGGGGCGCATGAGTGCGCGGTCGTAGGCCATGAGCCGATGGCAGGCGTGCACGTCGCCGGTGCCCCGGAGGGGGCAAGGCATGCGTATCTCGCCGTAGGCGGTGTCGCCTTCGACCCCGGTGATCGGCACGCCCTTCTTGCTCGGCATGAGGTCTTGCCAGCGCTCACCGAGGCTTTTGGCGTCGAGAGGTGCCGGCCGGACCCCGCGGTAGGCGCGAACGACCGGCGCGACTGCGGCGAGGAAGGGGGCGACGAGGGAGCGGACCGGGGAGCGCGCGAGGGCGGCAACGGTGCGAAGGACGCCGTTGAACAAGCCGGCCTCGGCACGGCGTCGGAGCGAGCGGTTCATGGGGAGACCATTCACCTCGCTAGGACATGCGTCGAATCGATGCATCTCATGACACCATCGATGTCATGGATGTACGGGCGGTGAACTTGAACCTATTGGTGGCCCTCGACTCGCTGCTGAGGGAGCGCTCGGTGACCGCCGCAGCGCGGCGGACCGGCGTGAGCCAGCCGGCGATGAGCCACTCGCTACGTCAGTTGCGCGGGCTCTTCGACGACCCGCTGCTCGTGCGGGGTGCGTTGAGTCCGTTGGCTGAGGCGTTGGGGCCGGGCCTCGCGCTCGGTCTCGGCGAGCTTCAGCAGGTTCTCGACGTTCGTGAGACCTTCGACCCGGCGTCCAGCACTCGCAGCTTTCGTATCGCGGCCAGCGACACCTTTCAGGTGATGGGACTCCGCTACCTGCTTGCGGATGTGCAGAGGCGAGCGCCCGGCGTGAACGTGGTGCTTCGCCCGAGCGTTGAAGGTCATGCCGAGGCCCTGGCCTCGGGGCGCGTCACCCTGACGCTTGGCAGCCGGGAGCAGGTTCCAGGGCCGCCAGCGGTGCGGCGCGAACTCTACCGCGAGCGCTTCGCGTGCATCGTGCGTGCGGACCACCCAGCGGTGAACGTGCGCCTCGGCCTCGCGACGTACTGCCGGCTCGCCCACGCGCTGGTCGCCGACGACGAAGAGCCAGGGTATCTGGACCGTATCTTGGCGGTGCACGGCCGGACGCGGCGCGTGGCGGTACGGCTGCCGGACTACGCCGGTATAGGCCACGTGGTGGCGGGGACTGACCTCGTGGCCACCGTCCCCGCGCGGCTCGCCGAGCGCCTTGCGCAGACCTTCCCGCTGCGGGTGATGAAGCCGCCGGTTCGACTCGAGCCCTTCCCTGTGATGATGGCGTGGCATCCGCGCTTCGACGCCGAGCCTGGCCACCGCTGGTTGCGTGACCGGGTGCTGGCCCTCGTCGGCCCGATCGCGCCGCCGCGTCAGGGCGGGGGCGCGGCCCAGGGGCGCACCACGACGTCGAGCCCGCCGGTGACCATGACCGGGGGGCCGCGGCCCTTCAGCGGGAAGACGAGCTCGCCTTCCAGCACCACCTCGTAGTCGGCGGGCTTCCGGCCGGGGCCGGTGGCGCGTGGGCGGCACACGGTCTCGGGAATCTCGAGGGACCACCAGAGCCCGTCGCCTTGCGTGACCAGAGCGACCTCCCGCTCGTAGGCGTTGAGGCACCAGTCGCCGGTGGTCGTGAAGAAGTCGTAGGGACGGCCGTTGCCGCGGTCCCGGAGGGCCACGTCCCGCGCCTGAAGCTCCGCCTCGAGAAAGCGCTTCAGGTAGCTGTAGAGGCTCGAGACGCGCGCGCGCGGCGGGTAAACGCGCTGCACTCGACGCGGTGACGGGGCGGGGCGACCGGGTTCATGGCGACGAATGGGACGGGGCCGGGAGCGGCTAGCCGTCCGTTCGAAGAGGGTGCCATGCGGCGGCGCGGTGCGTTCTCGCGACCTTCTCACGAGGGTCCCGCCAAGGCCGTGGCTCAGGTGGGTCCGACGGCCCCGCCAGCTCCGAGGTCAGGTCACGGGCTTCGCCCACGTTCCAGGTGCTTCGAGTCCGAGCGCTCGGACGCTGTCTTCGCCCCAGTGGAACTCCACGGTCTCGGCGAACAGGTAGTCGGCCGGCCTGCCTTCGGCCATCCAGTCCCGGAGTTCGTCAGACAGCCTTCCACACAGTTCGTAGACAGCTCCGGCGCCGCTTCCGCGCGGGGGGCTACTCGCCGCGCTCGGCCTTCAGAACGTCGCTCCAGCGCACCCAGGAGCTCCCCGCGTGCTGCACGAAGTCGTTGCGCACCGTCAGGTCGACGGGGCTGCCCGGGAGGCCGCCCTGCGCCGCTTCCGGGTCCGCCAGAAGATGCGTGGGTCCCGGTGCCCAGCGCCAGCGGAGCAGCGCGCCCAGGCCGCGCTCCACCACGCGCCGAGCTACGGTCGTGTCTTCGCCGCGGTGCGCGAGGAGCTGGTAGGTGCCGATGAAGGCCTCGGTGCGCGAGCCCACGGGCGTCAGCCGCGGCAGCAGGAACGCGCTCACCCCGTAGGCGCCCGCGGCGTCGAGCGGGTGGTCTTCCGCGTCCATCTGGAGGCCGTCGTTCCACTCGAGCCAGCGCCGGCAGAAGTCGGCGGCTTCGGGGCTGTCGATGCGCTCCCGCGCCTCCCCGGCCGCGATGCAGGTCCAGTGCTCCTCGCCGTAGTAGTAGCGCGAGCCCAGGAAGTCCCAGCCCGCCCCCGTGAGGTGCGCCATGAGGCGCCGCGCCGCCTCGAGGTTCGCCGGATCGCCCAGCGCGTCGTGGGCCCGGAGCAGGGCGAAGGCCGCCTCGCCCGAGTAGTACATGTGCTGCACGTCGATGGGCGCGTCGGCCTCGAGGTCGTACTCGTGCATCAGCTCGCCATCAGGGCGCTGCTGCGCGCGAAGAAAGCCCGTGAGGCCCTCCACGAGCGCTCTCGCCGTGGGATCGGGACCCGCGAGCAGCACCTCCGAGGCGGCGACCACCGTGAGCGCCGCGGACCCCGCGTCGACGGTGCCGTGGATCTCGAGGCAGGGGTGCGCGCCGCACTGCCGCCGCCGGGTCCGGTAGACCCAGCTCAGCGCACGCCGGGCGGCGTCCCGGGCCGCCGCGTCGTCCTGACTGCGCGCGACCTGGGCGACGAAGTAGGTGGTGCCGGCGTGCCGCGGCAGGTTGTAGGGCAGAGCCCGCTCGCGGCCCGAGGCGCCGTCGTACACGTAGGTCCAGCGGCCGTCCGGGAGCTGGTGCCGCATGAGGAAGGCTGCCCCCTCGCGCGCCGCCGTGCGGAGGGCTTCTTCGGTCAAGGGCACCTCGCGCGGGTAGGGCGCCGCGTCGGTCAGCGTCACGGCCCGAAAGCGACGCACGCTGCCTTCGGCGTCGAGCGTGGCCTTGCTGACGCCGAGGTCCCGGGCCAAGCGCCCCACGAGGCCTTCCACGGGGCTGCCGAAGGTGAAGTCCGGAAAGCCGGTCACGACGCCGCCGTCGTAGAGGCCGCTCGAGCGGAGCTCCTCCGGGCTCACCCAGGCGCGCGCGCCGGCGTGCTCCGCGACCATGCCGTCGTTCAGCGGCAGCAGGCTGAGCGCATCGAGGAAGGGCACGCCACGGAGCAAGGGGCCCTCGCCGAGCACGACCTCCACGGAGAAGCGCAACGCCGGGTCGGCGGGGTCCAGGCCGCGGGCCAGGAAGTCCTCCCGGGCCGCCGCGACCGCGGGCGCGAGGGAGGCCTCGCCGACGAAGCGGGCCACGAGGGAGCCTTCGCGCCAGGCGTGCACGAGCGTGGCGCCGCCGGGCGCGTCGTAGCTAGGCGCCGCCCCCGCGTCCTCGCCGCGTAGCACGGCCTCGGCCCAGGCGGCGCCGCCCGCGGGCGGCGCGTCCCCCGGAATTTGCGCGCGCACCCCCGCGCCGACGAAAGTCACCACCGTGACCAGCGCAAAGAGGCCGAGACCCGCGCCGAGGCCGCGTCGCGTCACGGCCGCGTCTCCGTTTCCGTTTCCGTTTCCGTCTCCGTTTCCGTCTCCGTTTCCGTTTCCGTCTCCGTTTCCGTTTCCGTTTCCGTTTCCGTTTCCGACCCCAGCAGCGCCCACAACTTCCACGCCGGGAACACGACGAAGTAGGGCACCAGCGCGAGCACGACGATCGCCAAGATGATGGCGCCGCCGTTGCCGATGGCGCCGTAGACGCCGCGCAGGTGACCGGCAGTGAACGCGAGCGCCAGCGTGAAGACGCCGCCCACGACGAGCGCCGCGATGGCGACCGCGCGCGCGACCCGATCCGCCCAGGGCGCCCGCCCGAGCTGGCCGGCGCCGGCCAGCAAGAACGCCGCTGCCAGCACGGTTCCTCCGGCGTCGACGGGGAGCCATCGCATCGGCAGCGCGACCCAGATCCCCCAGAGGAGCAACGCCCCAACGGCCAGGTCGAGGGCCCCCATCACGTTCCGGCCTCTCACGGGCGCCGCCTCTCGCATGAGCGCCGAGCTAGCACGGTGCCCCTTCCCCCGCCCGCGCCGTTTGACAGCTGCGTGGCGTCGGAGTAGCCGTGCCCCCGCCGTTCCCGGGGGTCCGCGGCCTTTTCTGCGCCCCCACGCACGCGCCGCGTCACGCGCCTAGCCCAGCGAAAGCACGCCTCATGGCCCAGCACCTCTTCACTTCCGAGTCCGTCACCGAAGGCCACCCGGACAAGATCTGCGACAACGTCAGCGACGCGGTCCTCGACGCCTGCCTCGCGCAGGACCCGCACGCGCGCGTGGCCTGCGAGACCATGGTCAAGACCGGCTACGCGATCCTCGCCGGCGAGATCACGACCACGGCCACCCTCGACTACCCGGCCATCGTTCGCGAGACCATTGCCGACATCGGCTACACGAGCTCGGACATGGGCTTCGACGCCCACACCTGCGCCGTGCTCTGCGCCGTGGAGCAGCAGTCGCCGGACATCGCCGCCGGCGTCGACGTCGGCAAGGGCCTCGACAAGGACCAGGGCGCGGGCGACCAGGGCCTCATGTTCGGCTACGCCTGCGGCGAGACGCGCAGCCTGATGCCCATGCCCATCGATCTGGCGCACAAGCTCACGGCGCAGCTCACGAAGGCCCGCAAGAAGGGCACGCTCCCCTGGCTTCGGCCGGACGGGAAGTCCCAGGTCACCGTCGAGTACGAGGGCGACAAGCCCGTCCGCGTCGACGCCGTCGTCGTCTCCACGCAGCACGCGGAAGAGATGAAGTCGCACCGCAAGCTCAAGTCGGCCATCGTCGACGAGGTCATCAAGAAGGTCGTGCCGGCGCGCATGATCGACCGAAAGACGAAGTTCCACGTGAACCCCACGGGCCGCTTCGTCATCGGCGGCCCCATGGGTGACGCGGGCCTCACGGGCCGGAAGATCATCGTCGACACCTACGGCGGCATGGGCCGGCACGGCGGCGGCGCCTTCAGCGGCAAGGACCCCTCCAAGGTCGACCGCTCCGCGGCCTATTTCGCCCGCTACGTCGCCAAGAACATCGTCGCCGCCAAGGTCGCCAAGCGCTGTGAGGTGCAGGTGGCCTACGCCATCGGTGTCGCCAAGCCCGTGGGCGTCTACGTGACCACCTTCGGCACGGGCACGGTCCCCGACGAGAAGATCTCCAAGGTCGTCAGCAAGCTCTTCGATTTCCGTCCCGCGGCGCTCATCGAGACCCTCGACCTGCTGCGGCCCATCTACCGGTCGACGGCCGCCTACGGACACTTCGGGCGCAAGGCCTTCCCCTGGGAGCAGACCGACCGGGCCGAAGAGCTCGCCGCCGCCCTCAGCTGAGACCCGCGGGGTAGGCTCCGGCCGATGGCACCGCGGCTCTGGCACCTGCTCCTCCTTCTCCTCGCCGCCTTCGCGTGCAGCGCGGAGGGCGCTCCGGCGGACGGTGGAGGCGCCGGTGATGGCGCCGGCACCCCGGACGACGCTTCCCCCGGCGACGGCTCCCCCGGCGACGCCGCTGCGGAGGAGGACGCCGGCCTCCGCCAGGACACGGCCGCCCAGCTCGAGGCCTTCTTCGCCGAGCACGGCGGGCGGGCGGCGTTCCCCGGGAGCTACGTCGACGTGGTCGAGGCGCTGCTCCGCGCCGAAGACGAGGTCACGGCCGGCGACTTCGCCGCAGCCCGAGCGCGCGTCGACGCCATCTTCGCGCGCTACCCGCTCTCCGATTCCGTCTGGTGGGCCGGCGTCAACCAGGACGGCACCAACGTCGGTACGCCCGTCGCGTACTACGGCTTGCGCATGCTCGACGTCATCGCGGACCGGGGCCTCGCTCGGCCGGAGCCTCCCTCGGGTGCGCTTCGCCTGACCGTTCTCCTCGCGGCCTGCGCCAACGCCGAGCGGCCGTTGACCCCCGAGCTCGACACCCTCGAGGAGGTGCGCCTGGAGCTCGACCCGCGCATCGAGGCCGACGATCACCGGGTCGTTCATCAGTCGCTGGCGCTCTTCCGCCACTACGTCCGCGCCCTCACGGACGGTGCCTTGCGCCTCGCGGTGGCCATCCAGCGCGTCGAGGGCTGCTTCGACGTCGGCTTCAGCGCGGCGCCGCTCGTCGTCTCGCGCATCGACCGACCGGCGGAGGTCATCGAAGCAACGGACGAGGCCATGCGTGACGCCACGGACATGTGGTGGGTCGTCTATCCCTCCGGCGTGCCCTCGGACCCGGTCTTTGGCCGCCGGGACTTCATCAGCGGCGGCATGGGGGGCTACGGCCGGGCTCCGCTCTTCATCGGCGACGACCTCTGGCTTCTCCGGAAGCCCGCGCATCTCGGCACCGGCGACTACAGTGACGTCGAGCGCCGCGTGTACCTGCCCCAGTGGCTTCAGCACGAGTTCTTCCATCACCTCTATCGGACCTACCCGGAGTTCGGCCTCGAGGAGACCGGACACCAGTGGTTCGATGGCGCCAGCTGGCCGGGCGATTTCGTGGGCGCGGACACGGCCTGGGAGCCGGACTACTACGCCGAGTCCGTCGCGCGCCGGCTCCGCACGGCCACGCCGCCCATGGCCGAGGCCCTCGCCGTGGCGCGGGAACGGGACGACGCCGATCTCCGCTCCCTCGGGACCGGCGATGTCGCCGGCCGCTATCGGCGCAACCCGGTGGAGAACGGCTTCCACGAGGTCACGCTCACGGCCACGGACGAGGCCACGCTCCGCTGGGAGAACGCGGCGGGCGTCGCCTGGACCGTGCTCCGCTCGGACGCGGGCCGGCTCGAGA
>JBCCAW010000730.1:0-2518 GCA_039814655.1 Myxococcota bacterium
CGCCGCCGCAGACTCTCGAGACGTCTGGTCTTCCCGCCCCGGGCGCGTTCCAGACGCTCGAAGCGCCCGGTCTTCCTGGCCCGGGAACGTTTCAGCAGGCGGACGCCGCCGCCGATGCTCTTCGCGACCAGCCCGGCCCCATGCTCGCGCAGCCGACGCTCATGGGGGCAGGGCTGCCGCCGTCCATGGTGCCGCCTGCGCCGCAGCCCGCGCCGACCGCGGTCCGTACCTCAGATGGCGGCGCGATCGGCGTCGAGGCTCGGGTGGGCGGTTCGCCGGGCGCCGCCATCGCCGACCGCGTCGGGACCGCGATGCAGCAGGCGCTGGGCGACGCGGTGTTGGGCCCGACCACGGCGGGAACTCTGCGCCGGGCAGCCGGGATGGTCGGGGCGCTGGAGAGCGCCCCGGAGGCGGCGGGCGCTGCGGGAGACCAACGTGCGGTGCAGGCGCCGAGCATTCGAAGCGCAGGCCCGGCTTCACCGGCTGCCGTCGAGGCTCGCCCCGGCTTCATCACGATCCAGGGCGACCCCGTGACGCCGCTCCCGGAGGGCCAGGGACTATCCGCCGTCGCGGACGACGTCGAGGAGCGCGGGCAGGCCTCCGCCGACCGGATCCGCGGCGCCAGCATGAGCGCGCGGGCCGTTGCCCAGGAAGCGCAGCGCGCCGCCGAAGAAGCCGCGGCGGCCTACGACGAGGAGCGCCGCGATGCCGAAGCGGCGATGCGCGAGTCAGCCGCTCGCTTCCGCGAGGCGAACGCGGCTCTCGAAGGCGGGCAGCTCGACCAGGGCCGCTGGTGGGCAAGACAAACGACGGGTCAGCGCATCGCGTCTGCGGGCGCGCTCGCGCTGGGCGCTATCGCTGGGATCTTCCGCGGCGACGGCAAGAACAGCGCCGTGGAGGCCGTGCTCGAGCAGGTCGACCAGGACCTCGACCAGCAGGAGGCCGACATGCAGCGCGCGCTCCAGGCCGGCCAGGCGCAGGCAGACGGCGAGCGCGGAATCCTGAGCTTCTGGATGGATCGCCTCGGCAACATCGACGCGGCCCGCAACGCGGCGCAGGCGTCGGCGCTTGCTCGCTACGAGCAAGAGATCCGGGTGCTCGAGCGCGCGGCGCAGGATGAGGGGCGCGCGGCCACGATTGCGGGTCAAGGCGACCAGATCCGAGCGCGACGCGAGGAGCTCATGCTTCGTGGCCAGCAGCAGTTCGCGCTTCAGGAGAACGCGCGGCGTCGACGAGCGCGCACGGTTCGCGCCGGTGGCGCGGCGGGTGGCCCCGTCGATCCGGTCCGCCAGCAGGCGCTCGGGGCCGCGTTGATCAAGGCCAAGATCCCCGAGATGAGGCGGGACATCGAAAGTGCGCGCTCCGCGCTCGGTCGGTTCGGTCCGGAGGACGCGCTGTTCGCGAGGTTCGGCGGAAACTTCGGTGCCTACCTCAACTCCGATGGGCCAGGTCGCCGGGCCGCCGCAGACGTCATGTCGTTGGCCGAGCGGGTATTGCGCGCGGAGTACGGAGCCGCGGTCACACGTGACGAGATTCAGCGGCTCTACAACCGGGTCATCGGCAACGGCAGCCGACAGGATGTTGTCGCGGGGATCAACCGCATCGAGCGCCGGATGCGGGCTATCGAAGTCACTATCCGATCTGGGTTCGCACCCGAGGTATCCGAGGCCCAGCGTGCACGGGTCGCCCAAGAGGAGGCCATGTCGCCAGCGCTTCCCTCTAACGACGCGGCCGCTGACGAGCGCGAGTTCGCGCCGCCCGCCGCTTTGCCGCCGGAGGCGGGCCCAGCGCGCCCAGGGGGCGTGCCGACCTCTCGGGTCCGAAGGGTTCGAGGCTACTGATGAGCGGCGGCACCATTCGAGCTCGCGCCGCAGATACGGGCGAGGAGATCGAGGTTCCCGCCGACGAGGCTGCCGCGCTCTTCCAGTCCGGGCGAATCGCGTTCAACCCCGGCGACCGCGTGCCGCTCCGTCGTCCCGACGGCGCACTTGTGGACATCGGCGCGGAGCATCTCGACGAAGTCCTGGGTCGCGGCTACCGGGTCGTGCCCCAGGCGGCCATCGCCGAGCAGCAGTCAGCGGCGGACCGGGAAGAGCGCTTCGGAACCGCACGCCAGGTCGCGACGACGGCGCTCGAGGGCGCGGCGCGCGGCGCCACCTTCGGCGTGTCCGACATGCTCGCGTCGAGCGACGACGTCATTCTTCGCGGCCTTGGGCGCGGCCTCGGTGGCCTGGTCGACGACGAGTCCAGCATCCTCGATGCCGATGGCGGACGCGAGGCCATGCTCGCCCGTCAGGCCACCAACCCCGACGCTGCACTCGCGGGCGAGCTGGGCGGCGCGGTGGTGGGAGGCGTGGCCGGCGCAGGCCGCGCGGGGCTCGCGCTCGAGCGCGCCGCAGCGCGCGCCGTTGGTCGCAGCGCGCCGGCGCCGGTGGCCCGTGTGGTCGGCGCGGCAACGGCCGGAGAGGTGGAAGGGGCTCTCGCCGCCGTCGGGACCGAGGTGGGCCGCGCCTCTCTC
>JBCCAW010000450.1:0-5065 GCA_039814655.1 Myxococcota bacterium
CGACTCCGACTCCGACTCCGACTCCGACTCCGACTCCGACTCCGACTCCGACTCCGACGCGCTCCCTCATCGGGGACCCTTTGCGCCGCGCGAATGGCGGGTTTCCCGAGCCGGCCCTAGGCTTTCTCCATGCGCAAGCTTTCCCTCGTACTCGGACTCGGCGTTTCCGTGGCCGCGCTCGTGCAGTCCGTAGCCGTGCGGCGATCGGCCGAGGCGCCCGTGGTGGTGCCGGCGACGGCGACGCTGGACGCGCCCACCGGGGCGCTGCTGCTGGACCTCGACGACGACGCAAGCGCCGGCGAGCTGGCGCACATCAGCGCGGAGATCGACGACGCCGTGGCGCCCTTCGACTGGCGTGACGGGAGCCTGGGCACGGTTCTGAGCGAGTCCGCGCAGCTCTACCGGCTCGAGATTCCCGAAGGCGAGCTCGCGGACGTGCGGGTGGCGCTCCGGGACGAAGGGAGGCTCGTCGAGGCCTTCGAGGTCGAGCGCGAGTGGCGGCTGCCCGAGGGCGCCCAGGTCTTCCTGCGCCCGGAGCTGGCCGAGGCCGCGGACGACGTGGACGCGGCGCGCGGCAATTACCGACCCAACGACCCCTACTACAAGCACCAGTGGCACCTCGACCAGATCCAGATGCCCCAGGCCTGGACGCGCAGCCAAGGGGCAGGCGTGGTCGTCGCGGTCATCGACACGGGCGTGAGCTTCCGGAGCGAAGGCCGCTTCGTGCTCGCGCCGGACCTCGCCGCCACGCGCTTCGTTGCCGGACGGGACTTCGTCGACGGCGACGACCGGCCGCAGGACGAGCACGGCCACGGCACGCACGTCGCCGGCACCATCGCCCAGTCGACGAACAACGGCGTGGGCGTCGCCGGCGTGGCGCCGGGGGCGGCCATCATGCCCATCCGCGTGCTCGACCGGCGCGGCGCGGGCTCCTGGGGCCGCGTGGCCGCGGGCATCCGCTGGGCCGCGGACCACGGCGCCGACGTGCTCAACCTGAGCCTCGGCGGCGGCATCCCGAGCCGCGCCATCCAGAACGCCATCAACCACGCGCACAAAAAAGGCGTCGTGGTCGTCGCCGCGGCGGGCAACACGGGCCGCGGCCGCGTGCAGTTCCCCGGCGCCTGCAAGAACACCATCGGCGTCGGCGCCGTGCGCTTCGACGAGACGCTCAGCTTCTACTCCAGCTACGGCGCGAACCTCGACGTGGTGGCGCCGGGCGGCGACACGCGCGTCGACCAGAACGGCGACGGCATGGCCGACGGCGTCCTGCAGAACACGCTCGTACAGGGCGACCCGGGTCGCCACGACTACCTGCTCTACCAGGGCACCAGCATGGCCGCGCCGCACGTGGCCGGCGTGGCGGCTTTGCTCAAGGCCGAGGGTGTCTCGAGCCCCGATGCCGTCGAGCGCATCCTGCGCCGGACGGCCAAGGACAAGGGCGACGCGCGCCGCTACGGCGCCGGACTCATCCAGGCGGACAAGGCGCTCCGCGCCGCCGGTCAGGAGCGGAGCGGCGCGCGCGGGCTGCTCGCCGTGCTCTTCGGGCTCTTGGCCCTCGGCGGCCTTCGACGCCGCGGCCAGCTCGGCGTCGCCTTCGGGGGCGCCCTTGGCGCCGGCGCGCTTCTCGCCGGAGCGCTGGGCGCGCTTCCCTGGCACGTCTTCGGCCTCGGCTCCCCGAGCTTCGATGCGCTTGGAAGCGTCGGCGCCTTCGGCCTCGAGACGCTCACCTTGAGCGCCGTGCCCTTCGTGCTCGCCGTGGGTCTGCTCTACGGTGCGCGTCGCTGGCGCCCGGCGCTGGCCGGGCTCTGCGTGGCTGGCGCGGCGTGGTTCACGCTCGAAGCGGTCTTGCCCACGATGAGCTTCGCGCTGCTTCCGGCGGGCGTCGTCGGTCCCTGGCTCCTGCTCCAGGCTGGAGCGCTCCTGCTGCTGACGCGCGCCGTCGCCAAGCGCTGAGCGCGGCGCCGCTTGCGATCGCGGCGCCGCTTGCGATCGCGTCGCGAGCGCCCGAGGGTTCGGAGGTGCGGCCGCCGACCCTCTTCCAGCGTGCGTCCTCGCTACGGCAGCGGGTGACCACGCTTGGCCCCGAGCTGCAGGAGCTCCAGCGGACCCGCCTCGCGGGCCTCGCCACGGTCGTATCCGTGATGGGCGTGCTCGAGACCACGCTCTGGCTCAACGCGCCCCTCGGCTACGCGCCGAAGAACGCGTTCTTCATCGCGCCGATCCTCATTGGGAGCTTCTTCGTCGGCATGGCGCTCCGGCGCCGGCGCTTCAGCGAGACGCAGGTGCAGAACCTGGCCGTGGTCTACGAGGTGGCCCTCGCCATCGCCATCGCCTCGCTGACCTTCAGCTACCCCTGGCCGAGCGGCATGATGAACCCATCGGCGAGCGTCGGCGTCGTGTGGGTGGCCATCTACCCGATGCTCATCCCGAACGACCGGCGCCGGGTCGTGATCGCCACGTTGCTGAGCGCGGCCGTCGACCCGCTCTGGGTGTTCGGTCAGATCCAGCTCGGCCTGCTGGAGACCCCGCCGGCCAAGGAGCTCTTTCGCCAGTTCTACCCGAACGTCGTCGTGCTGCTGCCTGCGCTCCTCGGCAGCGCGGTCATCTACAAGCTCGGGACGGCGCTGGCGGAAGCGAAGCGCCTCGGGGCGTACGTGCTTCACGAGCGCCTCGGGGAGGGCGGCATGGGCGAGGTCTGGCGGGCCGAGCACGCGCTCCTGGCGCGTCCGGCGGCGGTGAAGCTCATCCAGCCGGCCAAGGTGGGGCCCGAAGCCCGGCGCCGCTTCGAGCGCGAAGCGCAGGCGACGGCGTCGCTCCGCTCGCCGCACACCATTCAGCTCTACGACTACGGCGTCTCGGCCGACGGCACCTACTTCTACGTGATGGAGATGCTCGAGGGGAAGGACCTCCGGACGCTCGTGGACGAGGAGGGGCCGCAGCCGCCGGCGCGCGTGGTGCACCTGCTCCGGCAGGCGCTGCACTCGATCGGGGAGGCCCACGCCGTGGGTTTCGTGCACCGGGACATCAAGCCCGCGAACCTCTTCGTCTCGCGGCGCGGCCAGGACGTCGACGTGCTCAAGGTGCTCGACTTCGGGCTCGTACAGCTCCAGCCGGGCGTCGAGGCCGGGGAGCTCGGCGTCGGGCGCTCGCAGGTGGGCGAGGTGCTCCGCGGCACGCCGGCGTTCATGGCGCCAGAGGTCGCGCTCGGAGAGCCGGCGGACGGACGGGCGGACCTCTATGCGCTGGGCTGCGTCGCGTACTGGCTGCTCACCGGACAGCTCGTCTTCGACCGGGACACGGCGATGAAGGCCGTGCTCGCGCACGTCAACGAAGCGCCGGTCCCCCCCTCGGCGACCGTGCCCACTCCGGCTGCGCTCGAGACCATCGTGCTGCGTCTGCTCGAGAAGGACCCGGAGGCTCGCTTCCCCGAGGCCGAAGCCGTGGACGCTGCCCTTCGGGCGACGGGCCTCGAGGCGGAGTGGGATCCGAGGACCCAGCGGGCCCATTGGGGAAAGACCCCGTCGTCGGCACCCGGCGCGGCGCCAGGCGTCGCCGTCTCGGGCTGAGCGGCGCCGGCCCTGATCGCAGGGCGCCTGATTGCTGCGCCGCAGCATAGAAGTCGCCCGGTAGTGTGTGAACACACAGGTGCTTCCCACGGGCTTTTCGCTGCTTCCACGGCCCACGGAGAGCTACGTGACGGATAGGCGACGGAACGATGTTGCACTGCGGCACAGGCATCGATAAAAAGGTGCCGTCCGTGGGGTGTACGCGGACGGGGACTGTTGGGGTGCGCCGCGCGCGGACCTCCAAATCGCTTTCCTTGAAAGAGGGGACACATGCTCGAGACTTACCTACGAACCCTGCCGCTGGCGCTCCTCACGGCGCTCGCCCTCCTGGTCGGCTGCGGTGACGACGACGGAACCACCGGCACCACGGACGCGGACATGGCCGTGGACGACATGGGCGGCATGGACGCCGACACGGACGGCGGCGACGACGACGGCGGCAACGACGACGACATGATGATGGAAGATCCGCGCGTCGCGGCCTGCCGCATGCAGACCACGGCCAAGGAGACGGCCAACATGGACCGGCTCGCGGACTTCCCCATCACCGATGCGACGGAGATGGTGCGCACCGGCGGTGACCAGACCCTCGAAGCCGACTACGCCGGCCGCTACCGCGACGACCTCGCGACGCATCCCGGTTGCGCTCCGGCGGCCATGTACGACGCCAACAGCGAGCCCTTCGTGTTCGACAACGCGGCGACGGTCCCCGCGGGCAATCCGGCCAGCATCGCGGGCTACGACTGTGCCGCCAAGGAGTACGTCCAGGACTCCGAGGACACGACGAAGCCCATCGTCATCCTCGTGCATGGCAACTCGTCGGGCGTGACCACCTTCGAGGAGTACGAGAACTCCGATCTGGCGGGCGAGATGCTCATGACCTTTAGCGGCTTCCCGTACACGGCGACGGGTATGACGCCGCCCCAGCTCGCGACGCGCCTCTTGGCTGATGGATACCGCGTAATCAGCTTCGACGCGCGCGTCGATCTCGTCGCCACCTTGGACGACCACAACCCGGACCCGGCCTCCGGCAACTCCTTCCTGAACATCGACCATGGCTGGGCCGCACCCATGCTGCAGCAGCTCGTCAAGTCCGTGATGACCAACAACCCGGGGCGTCAGGTGTCCATGCTCGGTCACTCGCTCGGCGTCACCGTCATCCGGGACGCACTTCGCCGCCTCTTCCTGGAGTCGCAGGACGGCATCGCCGGCGCGGTCAATCCCTTTGCGCAGCTCCAGGACGTCATTCTCGCATCGGGCGCCAACCACGGCGTGAGCAGCGGGCAGGCCATTTGCGAGGGCTTCCTGGGACAGATGCGTGGCACGGTGACCTGCGAGATGGGTGACCGTGAGAACGCCCTCGCGACCTATTTCACGCAGCGCCTCAACGGGCCGGCGGACCTTTACGCGACACCCTGCGCGGACGGCGACTATGCCTTCGGCGTGCGAGGCGCCTGCGACGGCAATGTCGTCGAATACACGACCATCACCATGGAGGA
>JBCCAW010000833.1:0-1778 GCA_039814655.1 Myxococcota bacterium
TCGGGTCCCGGTCTCGGAGACCGAGGCTCTGGGGGCCCTCGCCCACGAGAAGACATCCGGAAACCCCTTCTTTCTTCATCAGTTCCTCACGACGCTCCACGCCGAGGGGCACGCGCGCTTCGACCGGGACGCGGGCGTCTGGCGCTTCGACGTCGAGGCCGTGCGCGCGGCGGACTACACGAGCAACGTCGTGGAGTTCATGGCCGCGCGGGTCGCCGAGCTGGACCGAGCGACGCTCGACGTGCTCCAGACCGGCGCCGTCATCGGCAACCGCTTCGACACGGAGCTCCTCGGGCGCGTGCTCGAACGGCCGAGCGAGGCCCTCACGGCCCCCCTCGACGAAGCGGCGGCGGCGGGGCTGGTCTACCTGGAGCGCGGCGACGCGCTCCGCGTGCGCTTCGTGCACGACCGAGTGCAGCAAGCGGCCTACGAGCGCATGGACGACGCGCGGCGCGCGGCGGTGCACGGAGCCCTCGGGGAGGGGCTCATGGCCCGCCTCGACCTGCAGGGCGCCGGCGCGGAGCCGGGCGCGCTCTTCGACGCCGTGACGCATCTCGCCGCTGCCGGCGACACGCTCTCGCCGGAGGCGCGGACACGGCTTGGTCCCCTCGCGCTCCGGGCCGCTCAGCTCGCGCGGGCCAGCGCCGCCTACGGCCCGGCCCAGCGCTTCGCGGACGTGGCGCTCGGCGCCGCTCCGGCGCTGGCCACGGAGGCGCACGCGGAGCGGCTCCAGGCGGCCTTCCTCACCGGCGACTACGCGTCCATGGAGGCGAGCATCGACGCGGTGCTCGCCAGCGGGGCCGATGCGTTCACGAAGGTCGCGGCCCTCGAGGTACGCAGCCAGGCGCGGAACGCGACCAACGCGCTCATGGAGGCCATCGAGGTGAACCTCGAGGGGCTGGCCCTCCTCGGCGTGGCGCTCCCGGCCCAGCCGGCGAAGCCGACGGTGGTCGCCGAGCTCGTGAAAACGAAGATCGCGCTCCGCCGGCACCTGGGCACGCGCGCTCCCGCCGCTCTCGCCGAGCTCCCGGCCACGGACGACCGCCGCGCCGCCGCGGCCTCGCGCCTGCTGATGAACCTCGTGGGCGCCGCGTACTACGCCTCGCCGAACCTCATCCCGCTCCTCGCCTTCGAGACGGTGCGCCTCGCGCTCCGCCACGGGGTCTGCGACGCCTCGGCCAACGGCCTGGCGGTCTACGGCCTGGTGCTCTGCACGCTCGGGGACATCCGCGGTGGCTACGCCTTCGGGCAAGCCGCGGAGACCGTGGCCCGGCGCTTCCCCGGGGAGCGCCACGCCTCCCGGGCGCTGCACATGTACAACACGCACCTCCGCTTCTGGGTAGAGGATTGGGGCACCTGCGCGCGCGCGCTGGAAGAGAGCCGGGACGCGGCCTACGCCGGGGGCGACTTCGAGTTCGCGTCGTTCTCGACGTTCATGCGCGGCGCGCTGCTCGCTGCTCGCGGCGGCGACCTCGGCGAAGTGGAGCCGGAGCTGACCCGCGCGACGGCGGCGCTCGACGAGATGCAGCAGGGAACGAGCGGCTACACGCTCGCCATGGTGAGGCAAATGCTGCTTCACCTCCGCGGCGCAGAGACCCATCCGCGCCTCGAGCTCGTCGGCGAGGCCTACGATGCCCGGTCTGCCCTGGCGGTCCATGAAGCCGCGAAGGACGAAACGAACCTCTTCTGCTACCAGGTGCAGCGGCAGAAGCTGGCGCTCTTCCTCGGGCGCCCGGAGCTCTCCCTCGATGCCGCCGAGGTTTTTACAAACACGCGCA
>JBCCAW010000297.1:0-7324 GCA_039814655.1 Myxococcota bacterium
ACATTCTTCCGACTGCCAGATCCACTATGGAAAAACTTTCTCTCCTCTAATCTCTCTTCCGCAGAGCTTGCCTGGTTTGCCCTTTCAGTTTTCCTCTATGGATCCAGTGGAGAGCTTCCTCGGCGCCGACGCCGGCACGCTGGCTGGCGCCGCCTTTGGCATCGCTGGCCCGGTGCGCGAGCGGAAGGTCAAGGTCACGAACCTGCCCTGGGACATCGACGCCAGCGACCTCGAGGAGCAGCTGGGGGTGCCGACCGTGGCCCTGGCCAACGACTTCGTGGCGCTCGCCCGCGGCATCCCGGTGCTCGACGAGGCGTCCATGGTCACGCTCCAGGACGCGCCCATCGACGCGAAGGGGCCCCGGGCCTTGCTCGGGGCGGGGACCGGGCTCGGCGAGGCCATCATCCTGCCGGGCGTGCCCGGCGCGCAGGCGCCTCGCGTGCTGAGCAGCGAGGGCGGGCACGTCGACTTCGCGCCGCGCGATGCCTTCGAGGACGCGCTCCTCGCCTACCTCCGAACGCGCCACCAAGGCCGCGTGAGCGTCGAGCGAGTGGTGAGTGGCAAGGGGCTGCACGCGCTTTACGACTTCATCGTCGACACGGAGCGGGCCCCGCGCGACGACCTGCGGCATGCGGCCATCGCGCGCGGGGACCCCGGCGCGGCCATCAGCGAAGGCGCAGCCGCCGGGGAGCCCGCGTGCGTGCTGGCCATCGAGCGTTTCGTGCAGGCCTACGGCGCCGAAGCGGGCAATCTGGCGCTGAAGGTCCTGGCGCCGGGTGGGCTTTACGTGGCCGGGGGCATCGCGCCCAAGCTGCTCCGCCAGCTGGGGTCGCGCTTCGCGCCGCTCTTCCTGGAGCCCTTCCGGACCAAAGGCCGCATGAGCCCGCTCCTCGCGGCGACTCGCGTGAACGTGGTGACGGACCCGAAGGTGGGGCTCCTCGGGGCCCGGGAGCTCGCCCGGGACGCGCTCGCGGGCTTGTGAGCAGGAGGGGAGTGTGAACGAGCGCGGAGCGAAGCTCGGCGCGGGCCGAGCCGTCGGCATCGACCCGGGTCGGCGCCGCGTGGGCATCGCCGTCCAGGACGACGCCGGGGGCACGCTCGCCTTGCCGCACGCGACCGTTGAGCGCGGCAACGACGAGGCCGACGCCGTGCGAAAGGTGTCCGCCGCGCTCGCGGCCGTCGAGGTCTCCGTGCTCGTCGTGGGCTGGCCGCTCCGCCTCGATGGGAGCGAAGGCGCCGAAGCGCGCCGGGCCCGGGCCTTCGCCGGGGCCTTGGCCAAGGCCGTTGGCGCGCCCGTCGAGATGCTCGACGAGCGCCTTACGACGGTGGCCGCGGAGCGCGCGCTGGGGGCCCTGGGCGTGCGCGGCCAGGCCCGGCGGCGCGTGGTCGACGAAGCGGCGGCCGCGCTCCTGCTCCAGGGTTGGCTCGACGGTCGCGAGGCCCGGCGATGAGGCGGCGGCGCGAGCGCCTGCTCGTCGGCGCCCTGGCGGCGGTGATCGCTGCGGCCCTGGCGGCGGTGGTGTGGCTGATGCTCGTCTATCCGCAACGGCCCGACAGCCCGAGGAGTGACCGTCGTGAAGTCGTCATCGCCCCGGGATCGAGCGCCCGCAGCATCGCCGAGCAGCTCGCCGGTGAGGGGCTCCTCGAGCATCCCCGGGCCTTCGCGGCCTACGTTCGCGTGCTCGGGCTCGACGACGAGCTACGGAGCGGTCCGGTGCTGCTGCAAGGTGGGCTCTCGCCGGAGAGCCTCGCGCGACGCATTGCCTTCGGACGCGGCCCCGCGCCCGTTCGCGTCACCATTCCCGAGGGCTTCACGCGCTTCGACATCGCGGCGCGGCTCGCGTCCCGGGGCATCGCGGACGAGGCGGCGTTCGTCGCGCTCACGGCGGATCCTCCGCCGGAGCTGGCCGCCATCGTGAACCTCCCGGAGGGGGCGACGCTGGAGGGCTATCTCTTTCCCGAGACCTACGACCTCAAGGAGGACCTCGGGCCCGAACGATCGGCCCGGCGCATGCTTCGTACCTTCGCGCGTCGCGCCCTGCCGCGCATCGAAGAGGAGCAGCGCCGGCTCTCCGATGTGCGCTTCGGCGTGCCGGAGGTGGTAGCGCTCGCCTCCGTGGTCGAGAAGGAGGCCGCGGTCGCCGAGGAGCGGGCGCTCATCGCCGGCGTCTTCCTGAACCGACTTCGCTCCGACAGCTTTCGGCCGCGGCACCGGCTCCAGGCGGACCCCACGGTGAGCTACGGCTGCCGCGCCGAGCCGGAGGTGGCGCCGAGCTGCGCGGGCTTCGACGGGACCATCACCCGGGCGATGCTCGGGGACCGGGCCAACCGCTTCAACAGCTACGCGCACCCGGGCGTACCCCCGGGCCCCATCGCCAACCCGGGCCTTGCGAGCCTCGAGGCCGTGCTCTCACCAGCCACGCACGAGTTCCTCTACTTCGTGGCCCGCGGCGATGGGCGCCACAGCTTCAGCGCGACGCTCGACGCGCACAACGACGGCGTGCGTGCGCTCCGAGCCCGCGAAGGACGGGGCGCGCAGGAGCGCCGCCGCTGAGCGAGGCGGACGAGCGCGCCTGGGCCATCGGGTCCCCGCAGCTTGGTCTCTTCGCTGGGGACAAGGCGGGACTCGAGCGCGCGGCCCGGGAACGAGCCGCCCTCGCGGAGCTCGCGGCGCGGCTTCCTCCCTTCCTTCGCCTGGGGACGAGCAGCTGGACCTTTCCGGGCTGGGCCGGACTCGTCTACCAGCGCCGCTACGGGAACCGGACCGTGTTCGCCCGGGAGAGCCTCGCCGAGTACGCCGCGCACCCGCTCTTTCGCACCGTGGGCATCGACCGGAGCTTCTACGGACCGCTCGGCGAGGACGAGCTTGCCCGCTACGCCGCGCAGCTGCCCGCGGGCTTTCGGTGCACCATGAAAGTGTGGAGCGCGCTGACGGCCCGCGTGCTCGAGGGGCGCTTTGGCCAGGCCGCTCGGCCCGGCTTCAACCCACATTTTCTCGACGTCGACCGCTTCGCCGAGGCCGTCGCCGGTCCCGTGGCCGCGGCGTTCCGAGCGCAGCTCGGCGCCTTCGTGCTCGAGGTCCCGCCGGCGCAGGGGCCCGTGAACCCCGGGGGTTTTGCCGACGCCGTCGACCGCTTCCTGGGCGCGGCGCCCCCCGGCTTCCGCTACGCCTTCGAGCTGCGGGACCCGCGCCTGTTGACCGCGCGCTACGTGGCGGTGCTCCGAGCGCACGGCGCGAGCCACGTCTACAACTACTGGACCCGCATGCGTGCCCGTTTCGTAGGGATTTTCGCTATGTTTTCCTCGCTTGCCAGGTTTTTGCCAGGTCGGTCCCCGGCGGCGAGGGGGAGCGCCACGACCTCGGCGACCGGCTTCTCGCCGAGCCGGAAGGCCTGCATCACGGCGCAGCGCTGCAGCCACTCCGAGCGTCGGTAGCCGTCCTGGGCATCGCCCGCGACGCTGTGCGTGATGCCCTTTGCGACGTGCCGGAGCTCGGGCGCGTCCTGGTCGACGAGGGTGATGAACGTGTTCCGGGTGCAGTGGACCGCGCGGCCCGTCGCGCCGACCGTTGCGCAGTCCTGCTGCAGCCACCGGTAGACGCTGCCCTGCGAGAGCGGCTTCGAGGGGTCGGTGATCCTCGGCACCAGGTAGTCCTCGTCCGTCGGGAACCGTGTGTAGTGGAGGACCCAGCCTTCGGGGCCGGAGCGCCACGCGCGGAGCGCCGCCGCAAGGCTCGGGTGAACCGGCACCTCGCGGGTGATGCCGACGCCGTGCTTGTCCTCCTTCAGCGGCTGCCACCCGGCGCCGCTCCGCGCTCGCTGGCGGCGGAGGAGAATCCGGGAGAGCGGCTCCGCCGACCAGTCCACATCGCCGTGCTGCAGCCCGGTGAACTCGCTCAGGCGCATGCCTGTCCCGAAGAGGCCGTGCCACAGCACACGGCGATAGAGCGGGATGCGGTGGTCGGAGATGAGCGCCTCGACCTCATCACGGCGGAAGTAGCCCCGGGGCCGGCGCACGGCGCGCGGCCGCTCTCTCGGCTCGAGGAGGTCGGCGGGGCTCTGCCAAGTGACTTCCAGCTCGCGGCGGAGGCGTCGCTCTTCGGCCTTCAGGTACGTCACGACGACGCCCCAGATGTTCGCTTGGGTGTTGGCCGCGAGCGGTTGGCGGGTGTGCTCGCTGACCTTCTCGCGAAGCACGCGGGCTAGGGCCACGAGGTGGCGGGCCCGCAGCTCGAGCAGCGGCACGTCCCCGATCACTGGGTAGACGTGGTCCGCGAGCCGCTTCGCCTCGTCGTCCACCGTCTTCGGCGGGTTGGGGAGGAGCCGTCGTCGCCGGTTCACCTCCTCGAGAGCCTCGCGAACGGTGAGGTCGGCGAGCTCGTCGAGCTGCTTCGCGACCGGGGGAGGGCGAAGCCGAAGGTCGCGGCGCAACTCACGGAGCATCCGCTGCGCCTCGCGCCGGTCCTTCGAGAGCGCGCGTTCGACGGTGCGGCCGTCGACGTGGACGCTGCCGTACCAGACGTCGCCACGCTTCCGGAGGTTCTTCATCTTCGAGGCCGCCATCTCAGGCGACTTTGCTGCGCTCGATGTACTCCTCCAAGTCGTCTCGACGGATGCGGTAGTCGCGACCCACCTTGTGGGCCTTGAGCTTCCCGGCCTTCACCTCACTCTGGAGCCACCGCTTCGAGCAGCCGACGACGCCGGCCGCCTCGGACATCCGCATCACTTCGGCCGCGGGCCGCCGCCCCCCTCCCTCGAGCTGGGCGAGTCGCTCCTTCACCTCGCGCACGTCGAGGTGGATGGCCGCGAGCGTCTCCTCGATGCCCATCAGGCCGCCACCCGGAAGGCGCGAGCTGCCGCCAGCTCCACCGTGTCGGCGAAGGCCTCGGCGAAGACCCGCGCCGCCTCCGCGTCGTCGGGCACGCCCGCCTCGTTCATGTAGTCGCGGGCGAGGAGCAGGAGCTCGGCGCGGTCCTCGGCCAGATCTGCCACCGTCAGGTCGGCGTCACCCTCGAGGTGCCAGTGCATGTAGGCTTCAGCGTGAGCCTCAGCTTCGGTTCGGAGCGTCGTCATAGAAAAAGCCATAGATGGCATTCCGAAATACCACAAGTGTAGTGCTGCGTTGGCCATGCGGAAACGCACGGCGACCTGGTGTGTAATGCCCTGTTGCGGCAGGCGCCGCCCTCTCCGCCTATATTGAGGGCCATGCCGATTCCGCCCCGTCCGCCTCCTACGCCGCCGAAGTACGACGCCAACACCGTCTCCGCGCTCGCGGGCTCGTCGCGCAACGACGACGGGTCGTTCGTGCCAAGCGGCGGTGGTCTGAGCCAGTGGCTTGTCGAAGCCCTCGACGCCGCGGGCACGTGCGTGGAGGTCTTCCACGGGTCCGGGTCAGAGGTTGGTGGATACCCCCGCATGCCTCTCAGCGCTGGTGCTCACCTTCTGGTCGCGAACGCGACGTACGAGGGCGGGGGCGTTTGGAAGGACGGCAACAACAACGAGTTCAGGCTCGAGCGGGGCGAGGGGAACGAGCTCTCGCCGGTCGCGGCCTAGGTCTATGGCTCTCAGCGAGAGCGTGTGGTTTGCGACCATCGCTGCCCTTTTCCTGGCGGACGGGGTCTGGGGGCGGTGGCGGCTCTTTCCCTACCTTGCGTCGTTTCTAGTGGCCGGGCTCGTCATCTCGATGCAGCCGGTCGGCGACTTCTCGCGCATCGATACGGTGGCTCGGGCCGTTCCGGTTTTGGGCTTGGTCTACGTCCTTGAGCGCCAAACGGGTGAGTCGCTCGCCGGCCGCCTCGTGGCAGTCGGCGCCGTCACGGCGGCCTTTTTCATCCCGCTCACGTTCCGGTCGGTGTACGCTTTCCCGGCGTGCGTGAATGCTGCCGCCGCGGCCGTGGTGCTGGCTCGGTACTGGGAAATTGCGGCCGTCGGGTGGCCAACGCCACGGGCGGCGGACCACACTCTCGTACTCTTTGCCGCTCTGGACGGCACCACCGCTGGCGCTCTCGCGCTGGAGGTTCAGGAAATCAGCAACCCGCGGTGGGTTGAGGTGAACACGCTGGGAATCGCGGCGATGCTCTACCTCTCGGCCGCTCACTTCGTACTTCGAGGGCGCCAATGAGCTGGGCCATTTTCTGGGTGACCGCGCCGATGGCCATCGTGGCTCTTGCGGTCCTGATGCGGTGGGAGCTTGCGGCTCGGCGCAGGCGCGAGTTGCTGGCTGCGGATGTGCGTGAGGAACTTCGCGAGCTTGCGCGCGAGCTGCCGCCCCTCGCCTATGCCCTGACGCTCTGCGTGGAGTTCGCCGATCCTCCCGACGACCTGGCGCCGTCGGCCCAAGAGGCAAGCCGCCGCCTGCTTAGCGGGCTGAAGCGGCTGTCGGTCATCTCCGGGGAGAGCGACGCTAGTCCAGCAGAGTGTCGCCGTCAGCCCGAGCCTGCAGAAGTCGCGCCCGAGCACGCACACTGAGCGTCGACCAGTGGTCGAGAGTATCGAGCAGGCGGTGAAGGCCCGCGCTGCCCCTCTCGTAGCTCACAGCCAGGAGCAAATGGCGCGCGTCCAAAGGGTCGACGCGGCTGGGCTCAAGGCAGACCGCGGCAATCGGACTCGCCTCGCCGACTGCCGCTCGGAGCGCGGCGATAGAGCCCTCCGCGAGCGGCAGCGCAACGATCACCGCGTCGGCGTGTCCGAGCTCGGCCGCGTCCGCCGCCTGCCTAACCGTGTCGACGCTTCGGACGTCGTGCCCGCGAGAGCGCGCCGCCCATTCGATAGGGCGCAACACGGCGGCGTCGTGGTGGATAAGAAGGACCTTCATCGTTCGCCAGGATTGGCACGCCAAGCAACGCGCGCCCATGTCACGCGCTTACTCGACATCGCGTACAGCCTCCAACGAGTCGGCCAAGTCCACGAGATTGCCGCGAGTGGGGCGCTTTCCGGTGAAATCAATCGCACGTAATGCAGCGAGAGACCACTCACTATACTCGGACGCCCGGCTCCACGCGAGAAACTCCTCGAGTTCGGGCGGCGTCTCTTTGGTATGCGAAGTCGGTTTCGGGTCGCTGCCCGACACGAGCCATCCCACATCGACCCTGAGGGCGAGAGCGATTTGCTCAAGGCGCCGGCCAAGGGGGAGGTGGAGGTCGTTCTCCCACCGGGAGATTTGGTGCTGATCGGTCGCAAGCTGGTGAGCCAACTCCCGCTGCGTCCAGCCGTTGCGCTTGCGCGCCACGCGGATTCTCCGCCCTATCGTATCCACGCTACGAAGGGCTGCCAGAGACACGGCGGCGGGTCCATCTAGAACTTTGGCTTGCCATCCATGCGGCTTG
>JBCCAW010000026.1:0-20549 GCA_039814655.1 Myxococcota bacterium
ACCAGGGATCCCTTGAACATCGGCGCGCCCTCCTCGAGGCTTCATCATCGCGCGGAAACTATCCGTCCCGCCAGAAAGCGGCAAGCCGGTGGTTCCAACCAGGGGACCTATGCCCTACATCGGCGACCACGTGAAGGGGAACCTCGGCTACATTCGCCTCGTCGCCAAGCGCCAGCTCAAGAAGACCGTAGCCGTGCTAGACGGGATCTGAGCCATGGCCTCGGGAAGTCTCCAGTCCGTCCTCGACCGCATCCGCGGCGACATCGAGGGCTGCTACTTCACCCTCTGCTTCGAGATGGAAAGCGGGCTCCCGCTCGGCATGTCCACGCTCGAGTTCGCAGGCGATACGGAGAACATCGGCGCCGCCTTCGGTCAGGTCCTCGACATCGTGACGCGCGGCCAGAAGCACGGCCGGAACAAGCACATCCGCGAGGAGCTACACACCTTCCGGGAGATCATCTTCGAGACGACGAAGTCGACCTTCGTCGTGATGGTCCCGGAGCTCGGTGAGCCGATCGCCGTGGGCATCGGCATGCCCAAGGAGGTCAAGCTCGGCTACGCCCGCGTGGCCATCAACAAGCACCGCCAGGCCCTCGTCGAGTCCATCAAGGCCATCGGCTGAGTCAAGGCGCCGGCTAGACGCCGGCGGGCGGCCGGGAACCGGGCTCGGGCCCAAAGGCCGCCAGGATGGCGTCTTCGTCGCCGGCGGCGCGCAGGCGCTCGCGGAGCCGGTCTTCCTGCATGAGCCGCGCGAGGGCGCTCAACAGCTCGAGGTGCTCGTTTCGCGCCTCCGGTGGCCCCGCCGTCACGAAGAACACGTCGAGGGGCTCCTCGTTCTTTTCGCCGTAGGTGATGGGCCGCTCGAGCGTGAGCACCGCCAGCACGGTGCGATCGAGGTCTTCGAGGGTGGCGTGCGGAAGACCGACGCCGTGACCCACGGCGGTGTTCTGGCTGCGCTCGCGCTTCCAGAGCGCCGCTTCGATGGCGCTCGGCTCGATGTCGACGACCTCCGAGAGGCGGAGCGCCGCGTGGGCGAAAAGCCGGGCCTTGTCGGGAACCGGGAGGCGCGCGGCGAGCAAGCGCCGGTCCAGGAGCGCCTCGACGCTGAGCGCCGGCCGCGGCGTCGGCGTTCGGCTCGGCCGGAGCGAGGCGTGGGTCTTCCTACGTGGCGTCTTCAGGCGCAGGACCGAACTGGCCGCGCCGCGGGTGATCTGCTCGACCTCGTTGCCAAAGAGCTTCTCGCGCAGGGTGACGCCGCGGCGGTCGCCCATGATGACGAGGTCGTAGCCGACGGTGAGCGGGATGATCTCGTCGGACTCGTCGGGACCGCTGACCGTGAGCAGCTCGGGCTGCGTCTCACACAGGTCACCGAGCTCCGCCAGGTAGCCGATCACCCCGTCCTTGGTGACCTGGCTCGCGGACTCGCCCACGAAGCGCGCGAAGGTCATGCGCGCCCCGAGGGTCGTCGCCAGGTGGTCGGCGGTGGTCGCCACGAGCACGTCGTGCGGGCCCGGGTCCGGCAGCACGAGGATCTCTCGCACGTAGCGAATGCCCACGTCCTTGACGAACGCGAGGTTGCAGTCGAGGTGGTTGGCGAGCCAGCCGAGGGGGTTGAAGAAGGTGACGCCCTTGGCCTCTTCGCCATGCCATTCCATGACGAGCCATTGGCAGTGCACCTTGCTCGTCACCTCGTGAATGGTGCGCACCACGTCGTGGGTCACCACGGCCTCGAAGGTGAGGTCGAAGTTGCGTTCGTCGGCGATGGCGCCCACGCGGCGTCGGAGAGAGCGGACCCGGGGCGTCTCTTCCATGCCCTGGAGCGACGTCTGGTCCGGGACGCCGGTCACGAGGAGGACCTCGACCTTCCCGCCGTGCGCGAGGGCGCCGCCCATCTCCACGAGCGCCTCCGGCGAACGCTCTTCGCCCAGGAGCGCGACGACGACGGCGGCCTCGCTGAGTGCGGCCCGGAGATCGTCCTCCGGCGGGATGGTGAAGAGCTCCTTGCGGGGACCGAGGCGACCAAGGAGCCCGACGCGCGCGGTGCGCCGGCGCCCGTAGGTAAAAAAGAGCACGGCGCCGACGAGGGTCATGACGACGAAGGCCGCGAGCGCGAGCAGCCCGAGCTGAACGAGCAGCGCAACGCCGCTGACGGCTCCGACGAGCTGTACCCAGGGGTACCAGGGCGTCCGGAAGGAGGGCTTGTACCACTGCGTATCCGTCTCTCGCAGGAGCACCACCGTGAGGTTTACCGCCGTGAACGCCACGATCATGAAGCTGCCCGCAAGCTTCGCGATCTTCGCGACGTCGAAGAGCATGAGGGCCGCCGCCATCACCGCCGCGGTGGCGGCGATGCTCGGGAGCGGCGTGAGGAAGCGCGGGTGGACCCAGCTGAAGACGGCGGGGAGGAGCCGGTCCCGGGCCATGGCGAAGGGGAAGCGCGAGCTGGCGAGGAGCCCGGCGTTGGCCATGGAGGTCATGGTGACGACGCCGAGCACGGCAAAGGCGGCCGCGACGCTGGGCCCGGCCACGGACTCGGCGAGCGTATACACGGGACGCAGATCTTCCCGGAGCGCCTCGAGGGGGACGCGTCCGATGAGCACCAGCGTCACGCCGGTGTAGACGAGGCTCACGAGGCCCAGCGAGAGGAGAATGCCGCGCGGGAGGTTCCGGTCCGGGTTCTCGACCTCTTCCGCCACCGCGGCGACCTTCGTCACCCCCGCATAGGAGATGAACACGAAGGCCACCGCGCTCAGAAAGCCGTCGGCGCCCTCGGGGAAGAGCGGGCGAAAGGCGCGCGCCTCGATGGCCGGCGCGCCGGCGATGCTGAGGCCCGCGAGGGCAACCAGGGCCACGGCCACGACGCCGACCTGCACGCGCCCGACCTTCTTGACGCCGAGCACGTTGAGCGCGACCACGAGCGCCAGCAGCCCGAGCGCCGTGGGCGTGAGCGGCAGGTCCACGAGCACCGCGAGGTATGCGCCGAAGCCGACGAGCGCAAAGGCGCTCTTGAGCAGCAAGGAGAGCCAAAGGCCGAGGCCCGCAATGGTGCCGGCCAGGGGACCGAAGGCGCGGTCGATGTAGACGTAGGTGCCGCCGCTCGTGGGCATGGCCGTGGCCAGCTCGGCCTTGGAGAGCGCCGCCGGGAGCACGACCAGAGCCGCTGCGGCGTAGGCGAGGAAGATCGACGGCCCGGTCAGCGCGGACGCGAGCCCCGGGAGCACGAAGAGCCCGCTGCCGAGCATGGCGCCGACGGAGATGGCGACCACGGAGCTGAGCCCGAGGCGACGTTCGAGGGTCTTCATTGGTAGCGCTCATCCATGGCGAGGCCGACGAGGGCGAGCGTTGCCCGGAGCGCCTCCCCCTCCGTGTTGGTCGCCACGTAGGCCGCGAGGGCGGGCTGCGCCGCGGCGAAACGCTCCGCTACGTCGTCCCCGCTGGCCGCGTCGAGGTCCGCGAAGCTGAGCGGCTCGAGGACCTCCAGGCCGAGCTGCGCGCGGAAGCACGCCGCCATCGTGTCGAGATGAAAGGCGGCGTGAATGACGGCCTCCCCGCTCCCGAGGGCGTCCGTACGCGCCGAGAGATACCGGCTCACGAAGGGCTGGCTCTCGACGAGCTGGCCCACGGCGACCTGGGCGTAGCTCGGGTCTTCGAGGCGCCGGGAGATTTCTGCCACAACGCGCTCGACGACCGCCTCGGGAATGGCGGACATCGGTGCTACCTAGGGCATCCTACCAGGCCGGGCATCCCCGCGGGCTCTTCCCGGTGGCGCGCGGCCACGCTAAAGGTCCCCCATGGGCGGCCTCGAGCTACTCCCGGTCAGCGCCGACACCTTGGGGCGGGCCTTCGTGTGGGTGACCACGTTCCTCGGCGGGCTCTTCGTCGGGTCCATCGTGCTTCCCGGTGCGCGGCGGCCGGGCCAAGCGCTGAAGGACGGAACGCGCCTCGAGTACAAGCTCAGCGGCCTCGTGCTCTTCTTCGCGACGCACGCGGTGCTTGCCGTCGGCATCGCGTTCGGCGGGTGGTCCCTCACGCCGCTGCTGACGCACTTCTGGTCGCTGCTGCTCGTGGTGAACGGCTACGCCTTCGCGATCACGGCGTACCTCTACGGGAGCGGGCACGCGCGCCTGCGGCGGTCTGGCGGCGCCGTCGAGCGGCACAGCAAGCTGCCGCCGCTCTTGAACGACCTGTGGATGGGGGTCGAGCTGAACCCGCGGCGCGTGGGCGTGGACCTGAAGATGTTCATGTACCACCCGAGCCTCATCGGGCTCGCGATCATGAATGCCGCCTTCGCGCAGGCGCAGCAAGAGATCTACGGCGCCATCACGCCGGAGATGTGGCTCTACCAGGCCTTCGCGTGGAGCTACCTCTTCACGCACTACATCAAAGAGCACTTCATGCTCACGACCTGGGACATCATCGCGGAGCCCTTCGGCTTCATGCTGGTGTGGGGTGACCTGGTGTATGTGCCCTTCCTCTACAGCATGGTCGGCTGGTGGGTCCTGCCCCGGGGCTGGAGCGAGGGCCCCGAGGGCTGGGCACACGAAGGTCTCCCGGTCTGGGGCCTCGCGCTGCTCGTGGCCTTCCATGTGTTCAGCCACTGGGTCTTTCGCGGGAGCAACTGGCAAAAGGACCGCTTCAAGCAGGACCCGACGATCTCGATCTGGGGCAAGCCCGCCGAGACCATCGGCGGCAAGCTCCTCGTGAGCGGCTGGTGGGGTATCGGGCGGAAGATCAACTACACGGGCGAGATCGGCGTGTACCTCTCCTTTGCGCTCTGCGCGGGCTTCGCGTCGCCGTACCCCTACATCCTCCCGCTCACGCTCGTCGTGCTGCTCACGCAGCGCGCCGGGCGAGACGACGCGCGCTGTCGCGCAAAATACGGTGAGCTTTGGGAGGCCTATTGTCGGCGGGCGCGCTTCCGGGTTTTCCCCTTTATCTATTGAGGGCCCGTGGGCGAGACGCTGGAAGTTCGTGGCCTGGACGTCGACGCGCCCGATGGGGCGGCGCTGCTTCGCGGTGTGCGCCTCACGCTGGACCCGGGCGAGGAGCGCTCCGTCGTTGGACGTAGCGGCCTCGGCAAGAGCACGCTGCTTCGGACGCTGGCGGGGCTGCACGTGGCGCCGGGCGGCGCCGTACGCCTCGGGGGCCGCAGCTTCGGCGACGAGGGGCCGGCGCGCTGGCGGCGACGCATCGCCTATGCGCACCAGGCCGTGCCCCTCGGTCCGGACAGCGTCGGGCACACGCTAGCGCGGCCCTTCGCCTATGCGTCGAGCCGGGAACGCTTCGTGGAAGCGCGTGCGCGCGAGGGGCTCCGGGCCCTCGGTCTCGACGACGAGGCCCTGTGGGAGCGGGACGCCGGCTCCTTGAGCGTGGGAGAGCAGCAGCGAGTGCACGTGCTCCGGGCGCTGCTCGTCGCCGAGGACGTCGCGCTCTTGGACGAGCCGGACGCGGCCCTCGACGTGGAGACCGTTGCGCTCCTCGACTCGTACCTGACCGAGCGGAGACGGACGGGGCTCTCCGTGCTGCGGATTTCCCATCGGCCGGCGCCGGAGGCGCGCACCTTGGACCTCGAGGCCTTTCGGGCGCCGGGACGCTCCCGGCCCATGGACGGCGCCTGAATGCCCGGGAGCGTACCGGGACTCGACGCGCTCGACGTGGGTCTCGCGGCGACGCTCGTGCTGCTCGCCGGCGCGCTGAGCGTCGCCATGGGGCTCGGGCTCTTTCGCTCGTTGCTCGTCGCCGCGGCGCGAAGCGCCGTGCAGCTCACGCTGATTGGCCTCGTGCTCCGGTGGATCTTCGCGCGGACGGAGATTGCCTTCACGGGCGCCGCGATGCTGTTCATGATCGCCGTCGCGAGCCGGGCGTCGCTGAAGCGGGCCGGCTGGTCCCTCGACGGTGCGGCCCCCGGCGCCTTCGGCACGCTGGCGGTCACGGCCGGTGCGACGGCCATCGCCGCCAGCGCGCTCCTGATTCAGGCCGATCCCTGGCACCGCGCGCAGGTGATGATCCCGATCCTCGGCATGCTGCTCGGCAACGCGCTGACGGGCATCAGTCTGAGCCTGGATAGCCTCCTCGGCGCCTTCGCCGAGGAGAAAGAGCGCGTGGAAGCCGAGCTAGCGCTCGGTGCTTCGCGCTGGGAGGCGGCCCGCGCCCCGCTTCGCCGGGCCGTCCGCCGCGGGCTCACGCCGATCATCAACGCCATGACCGTGGCCGGGTTGGTGAGCCTACCGGGCATGATGACGGGCCAGATCCTCGCCGGCGCCGAGCCCCTCGACGCCGTGCGCTACCAGCTGCTGATCCTCTTCCTCATCGCCGGGGTCACGGCCGTGGGCTGCGTCCTGCTCGGCGCCTTCGCCATGACGCGCCTCATCGACGACGAGCTCCGCATTCGGAGCGACAGGATCAGGGCCCGCGGCGAGGGCTGAGCGCAAGCGGGACCCTCGACGGCGACGTCCGACGGCCCTCGGGAGGCCACGGGCCGTCCTGCGATGGACGTCTAGGCGAAGGACGTCTAGGCGCGCACGTCGGCGGCGTCCGGGAAGCGCTCGAACATGGCGAGGGCGAAGGGACACGTGGCCATGACCTTCGTCCCGGTCGCCCGCGCCCACGCGACCATGGCGTGAAAGAGCCGCTTGCCGGCTCCCTGGCCCTGCAGCGCCGGGTCCGTGAGCGTGTGATCCACGATCACGAGCTCGGGGGTGGTCCGGGAGAAGGTCATCTCGCCTCGCTCCTCGCCCCGCACGACCAGGGCCCATCGTCCGCGCCCGTCGCTCTCGGAAAAGCGCACGTCGAAGTCATCGTTCATCGCCCTTCGGGACGCACGAGGAGCCCCGGCGTTTCGCCCCGGAGCACGGCGAGGTGAGCGCGGAAGAGGATCACGTGGGTCGCGAGGAGAATGGGGACGAGAAAGTAGGGGACCACCCCGAGCGGCGAGCCCTCGAAGGCGCGAAACTCGCCGGCGCGGTCCGCACTGCCCAGCACGTCGACGGTGCGGAGCACGTTCGCCAGGTCGAGAAAGCCGAAGACGTTGGCCAGCAGCGCGAAGGCGGCGAAGGCCCGCCCCCGGCGCCAGCCGAAGAACACGAGGAGCATGAGCCCGCCGGCCACGATGTCACCGACGCCCGCGGGCGTCGCGAACTCCCAGGGCAGGAGACCGCGCTCCGCGAGACCCAGAAAAAGCACGCCGATGGGCAGGCGCAGACCGTGAAGCGCGCTCAGGCGCCGGCCCCCGAGCCGCTCCGCGAAGGCGCGCAGGCCGGGCCGCGTCCCGTAGAGCGCAATCAAGATGAGCGCAGGCCCGGGAATGAGCAGCAGCCGCCCGACCCGCGTGAGATCCGGGGGTGGAAGGAAAAAGCCGAGCGCGAGGGCGAGGAGGGCCCAGGCCAAGAAGATGGCGGGCCAGGGCGCGGACGGCGCAGGGGCGGCGGGTGTCATTCGATTCTCCTGCCCCGACGCTGCCCGCACGGAGGCGACGGGAGGAGGACCGGGATTGCGAATTCGTACCCCGGATCGAAGTCCGGGCCGCGAGCCCCCCGTGCCACCGGATCATCCACAGAAACCCGCATCGCACGTCCGGGCGAAGTTCTAGCCGGCAGCGGCACGGTAGGCCGCCGGGCTCACGCCGAGCTCGCGACGGAAGGCGCGCCGGAGGGCCCGGGCGTCGCTGAAGCCTACGGCCGGCGCCGCCTCTTCCACGGTGCGGCCACCGGTCGACATGAGCCACGCTGCGCGGCGCACACGGAGCTGGGCGAGGCGCCGAGACGGCGGTACTCCCCGGAGCGCCTTGAACGCGCGCAGGAGATGGTACTTCGACATGGCTGCGGCGCGCGCCAGCTCATCGAGGGACGGGCCACGCACGGCCTCGGCGATGAGCAAGTCCTCGGCCCGCTGCAGCCGGCGCCGAAGCTCGAGGCGCGTGCTCCGCTTCTTCGCGGCGAGGGACTCGGCGCGCTTGGCCTCGCGCGTCTCCCCCTGGAGCACGGCAGCCAGGAGCTCGAGCGCGCGCTCCTCGACGCAGAGCGGGGCCGGGGAAGGCTCGGCGAGGGTGGCCTCGAGCGCCTCGAGCTCGGCTTCGAAGCCGCCCTCGGACGCCGTGGCGACGAGGCGCGGGAGCACGTCCGGCGCCGCTACCTCGTCCGCTTCGACGTCGTCTCGCCGGAGCGCGGCGACGCTCGACGACACGTCCGCCACCCAGTCGTCGGCGAAGTAGGCATTCAGCGCCTCGACGGGCGTCTCGTAGGCGAGGCTGAAGCACGCGCCGCGCGCCGACACCGCTGCGCAGCCACCGGGCGTGCGGAGGCGGCGCCCGTCCAGCGTGGTCTCCGAGGCGCCGCGCCGATTGGCGAAGAGCGAGAGCGGCCCCTCGATGTCCGGCCGGTACTCGCCCTCCACGCGCGTGCGAATGAGCACCGTCGGCCAGGGCTCACCGGCGTCCAGCCGGCCCCGCAGGAAGGCCATGGACGGGAAGGCCCGGAGGACGACGAGAGGTGAGCGCCGCACGCTCGGAGCCTAGCAGCGTGCCGAGCGTCCGCGCGCGGCGGCTCAGCGCATGGCCCGGCCACGGCGGCGCCGGCGCGGGCGGCGCGGGGGGGTCCGGGGCCCGATCCACGGGTGGTAGGGGGCCTTGTCCCGACAGCGCGGCAGGTCGTCGCGCGGGCAGTAGATGCGAACGTGGAAGTGCGAGTCGTGCGTGCCCCGGCGGGCGCGGCGGCCTCGGCCCGTGCGCTGAGGCCCCACGACGACGCGCGCCCGGGCCTGCAGCCACGCGGGCGCGCCCACGCGCTCGGCCTCCGCGAGGAGCTGCGCTTTGAGCGGCGCGATCACCATCACGTACTGCACCGGCGTGACGTTCTGCCCGAGCAGCGCTGCGACGAGAGCCCAGTTGCGCCGCGCATCGAAGCGCACCTCGGCGCCCTCCCGGTCCGTACCCCGCCCTTCCCCGTCGAGGTGCACGAAGCGCGGCGTTGCGTGCGCCTCGCCTTCGGCGTCGAGCAGATAGAAGCCGAGGTCCGCGTCGAGGCCCGTTCGGTGCGAGCGGTGCGGCCGGAGCCGGTCTCCGCGAGGCCCGGCGAGGTCCCCCACGAGCAGCCCCGGTCCTCCGTGGACCTCGCCCACGCGGCCCCCAGCCCAGCGCACCAGGTCCACGAGCTCGAGGGTCCCATGGGCTCGCCTCGGGCTCCGCACGCGGAGATGCGGCCCGCTCGCGAGGCGCGCCGGAGACGCGAGCCAACCTCGGTTCGTGGCCCCGATGGCCCGGGATCGCGTCCGGCCCCGGGCCGGTGGCCCGACGCCCTCCTCGGGGCCACTCGCTGCGCTCCCCGGCTCCCCGGAGGGCGAGGCTCGGACGAGCGTCGCGAGGGCGAGGCCCGGGAGAAGCACGAACGCGAGCAGGAGAGGACGCGGAGACCGCACGACGTGAGCATAGACGGCGCCACGGCGAGATCCTTCGCCGTGGGCCGGCGCGGGCCGAAGGCTCCGCGCCTTGCCCCCGAGGTCTGCCCGGTTCACGACGCGCTCACGGTGGAGAGAACGAAGCTCATCGAGACGTTCCGGGACCTCGCGGTCGAGATCACGGAGCAAGACCTCCCGCATTTCGACGAGGCCAGCCCCATCGCGTCCCTCGGCGTGGACTCGCTTCAGTACCTCGAGATCATCGGCGAGCTCGAGCGCGAGCTGGACATCGAGATTCCCAGCGAGGCCCTGGAAGGGCTCGAGACCGTGTCCATGCTTCTCGACCTCGTGGAGAAGCGGCTAGCGGACGCGCCCGCGCCATGAGCCACGCCGCCACGCGCTACTGGGATTACCTGCGGCTCCCGCAGCTCCTCGAGCTGCAGCACGGCCTGAGCGACGAAGGAGAGCTCTCGAACGACGAGGTGCTCTTCATCACCATCCATCAGATCGACGAGCTCTGGTTCAAGCTCATCCTCCGGGAGCTGAACGCGGTCCGCGACGTCTTCGCGCGCCCGCACGTCCCGGAGCAGGAGCTCGCGAGCGCCGTACGCGGCCTCCGTCGCGTCGCCATTCTCTTCCAACAGGTCGCCAACCACTTCGCCCTGATGGAGACCATGACCACCCGGGACTACCTCGCGTTCCGGGACAAGCTCAGCCCCGCGAGCGGCTTCCAGAGCGTGCAGATGCGCGAGATGGAAGTGCTCATGGGCCTGGAGAGCAGCCGCCGCGTCGCCCTCGGTTACGAGGGGAGCTACCGCGACGCGCTCAAGGGGCCCGGCGGGAGTGCCACCTGGTCCACGCAACGCCTCGACGCACGCCTCGCGGACCTGCCGACGCTGAAGGACGCCATCGACGAGTGGCTGCACCGGACGCCCATCATGGGCAAGCGGCCCGGCGAAGAGGGCGCCGAAGACGCCCTCGCACGCTTCACGGACGGCTACCTCGACCAGCATGGCCGGGAGTGCGAGCGCACCGTGGCCTTCTCCATGCACGAGGGGCTTCACGAGGAGGACCGGGCTCGCATCACCAAGCGCTACGCGCGGGAACACGTGAACGCGGCAGCCTTTCTCCGCGCCGAGGACATCGAGGAGGCCGGCGAACGCGCCCGCCGCGCCCGCATTCGGGCGGCGCTCCTCTTCATCGAGAGCTACCGCGAGCTACCGCTCCTGGCCTGGCCCCGCGAGGTCGTCGAGACCGTCGTCGCCCTGGAGCAGGCCTCCCTCGTCTTTCGCCAGCGTCATGCCCGCATGGTCGAACGGGTCATCGGTCGGCGCACGGGAACCGGCGGCTCCGCCGGCGTGGACTACCTCGACAAGACGGCGCTTCGCTACCGCGTCTTTGACGACTTTTGGACCGTCCGGACGCTTCTGCTCCGGGAAGCCGCGCTGCCGCCGCTCGAAGAGGCGGCCTTCTACGGTCTCGTCGCCGACGGCTGACGCCGGACGGCTGCCGCCTCTCAGCGTGCCGCTTCGGCGGCGTCCAGGGCCTCGTGGGCCCGGCGACCGAGGACCGAGGCGAGCGCCGTGAGGGCGAGGTCCACATGCCGTCGCGTGCACGACGCGCCCATCAACCCGACGCGCCAAGCCCGGCCCGCGAAGGGTCCGAGGCCTCCGCCGATCTCCAGCCCCCAATCATCGAGGAGCCGGCGCCGCGCGGCCGCTTCGTCCAGCCCTTCGGGCACGCGCACGCAGTTGAGCATGGGCAGGCTCCGGCTCGGCACGTAGCTCAGGCCCAGCGCTTCGAGGCCCGCGCGAAGCGCGAGGTGCTGCGCCCGGTGGCGCGCAAAGCGCGCCTCGAGCCCCTCCTCCATGACCATCTGCAGCGCCTCACGGAGCGCGTAGGTCATGTTCACCGGGGCCGTGTGGTGGTAGCTCCGGCGCCCACCCTCGCCTTCCCAGTAGGCGCGCAGCAGCGAGGTGTCGAGGTACCAGCTCTGCACCGGCGTGCGCCGCGCCTCCATGCGCGCGACGGCGCGCGGCGAGAAGGTGACCGGAGAGAGCCCCGGCGGCGCCGAGAGGCACTTCTGGGATCCCGTGTAGCAGGCGTCGATGCCCCAGGCGTCGACCTCGAGGGGCACGCCCGTGAAGCTGGTCACCGCGTCCACCACGAAGAGCGCGTCGTGCGCGTGCACGAGCTCGCCGAGGCCCTCGAGGGGCTGATGCGCGCCGGTCGATGTCTCCGCGTGCACCAGGCCCACACACGCGACCTTCGGGTGGTCCTCGAGGGCAGCGCGAAGGGCGTCGGCGTCCACGGTCTCGCCCCAGGGCACCTCGAGCGCATGCACCGTGGCGCCGAGACGGCCGGCGACCTCGACCATGCGTCCGCCGAAGACGCCGTTCACGACCACGAGCATCTCGTCGCCCGCTTCGAGAAGGTTGGCGAGGCACGCCTCCATGCCCGCCATGCCCGTGGCGCTGATGGGAAAGGTCAGGCCGTTGTCCGTGCGGAAGCAGGCGCGAAGCCGGGAGCGCACGTCCTCCATCACCTCCAGGTAGTAGGGGTCGAGGTGACCCACCGTCGGCGCGGCGAGGGCCCGGAGCACGCGCGACGGCACGTCGCTGGGCCCGGGGCCCAGGAGCACCCGGGCGGGCGGGTCGAGATGGTCCATGGCGGGAGTGTGGCCCCGCGGAGCCGCTGCGTCAGCGCCCGATGATCACCCAATCGCCACGCCGCGCATCGAAGGCGGCGAAGCCCCGGGCGTTCTGAAGCGCGGCGAAGCCGACCCCATCCGCGATGGGCGCCGTGACCTGCAGGAGGTTCCCGGGAAACGTGGCCCGGGAACGCACGGTCCCCGAGCGCGCGTCCACGAGCAGGAGCTCCGGGCCGTTGCCGACGTAGTAGCGGTCGCCCGCATAGGCGAGGTCTCGGGAGGTGCTGAAGAGCGTCGTGGGCGAGGGGAGGTCCGCCACGACACGGCCGGCGCCGCCACCGGCGACGGGGAAGGCCGTGATGCGGACCGCGGCGGTCCCCTGGCGGCTGAGGACGCCCACCTCATCGCGGTCGCCATCGAAGGCCACGGCGATGGGGCCGTCGGAGCCCGTGACCTCGACGGTCCCGACACTTCGCGGCGTCCCGATGCTGTCGAAGGGACGGGCGAGAACCGTCGACCGGCCGACGCTCACTTCGAGCAGCTCGCCGGGCGCCATGCCCGAGGCCGGCCGCACCGCGACGTCTCCGAACAGCGCTCCGAAGGCGCTGCCCGGTGCGATGAGCGACGTCGATCCGCCAAAGGTACCCTCGCGCAGGCTGCCGTCTTCGCTGAGGGCGAAGAAGCGGTCCGTGCCCGGCTCGAAGACCGTCGCGATGAAGGCCTCGCTTCCCGCGCCACTCGCGCGGAGCATGCGCCCTCCGCCCTCGACGCCGAGGGCCACCTCCAGGATGCGAGGCCCGTCGCTCACGAAGGCGCGCTGGCCCTCCAGCGCGGCGGCCGTGGGCGGACCCAGCTCTTCGCCCGCGCCGATGCCGAGCAACTCGATCAGGCCGAGCGCGCCGGTGGCCGGGTCCAGCGTGACCAGGGCATTGCTCTCCGAACCCGCGAACACGCGCTCCGTGACCACGAGGCCACCGGTGTCGCCGCGCACGCCGAACTGCTCCACGAAGGCCACGGACCCGAGGCGATCGACCGTGAGCGCGTCGAGGTCCAGCGCAAAGAACGCTCCGGTGAAATCACGGACGATGTAGCGGTCGGCGCTCGCGTCATAGCGAGCCTCGGCCACAAACCCTGGCACCGGCCCCGTGAGCGTCCCGACGGGCGTGACGGCCCCCGTGTCGATGTCGACGGTCTCGAAGGTCGAGGCGCCTCCGCCGCAGCGAAGTCCTTCGTCGTCCTCCGGCGAATAGGTAAAGCAGCGCGTGGTTCCGGACCCGAGCGTGCGCGTGGTGCCGCTCATCACGTCGACCACGCTGACCCCCACGGGCGTGCGGAAGACCATGAGCTCCGCGCCGCCATCGCGGACGTCCAGATGCTCGGGTCCGGCGAAGGCGGTCCCGAGCCGGGCGATCTCCGTGAGGGCCATGCCGTCCCAGGACGACACCAGAACGCTGCCTCCCGTGTCGATGCCCGCGAGGTAGGTGGTGGTCCCGTCGACGGCGAGCGCCGAGACGACGTCGTAGCTGGCGCTGGCGTCGAGGCGCGCCGTAGCGGCACCCGTCGACGGGTCGACCTCGAGCACGCTGCTGCCGTCGGTGATGAGGAGCGCCATGGCCAGCGGGTCCCAGATCACCTGCGTCGGCGAGCCGGGCACGTTGCCCTGAGTCACATCGATGAGCGCCGCCGTGGCCCCTCCGGGCACCCCCGCCAACGAGACGCTCAGCGTCTGCTCGCCTTCGATGAGCGGGACCAGCGCGCGCCACTCGTCGGCGTCGGAGTCATAGATGGCGGCCCGACGTCCGGCGGGGCTCTCGAGGATCACCGACGCGCTCGCGTCGACGCCTTCGACGCGGGCACGCACGGTCAGCTCGTCGAGGCCGGTGACGCCCGGCGCCGGCGGGAAGATGACCTCCGCGTCGAGGACCCGAGAGTGCACGAAGGGCTCGCTGCAGGCTGACGCATTGTCCGCCTCGTCGAGGGCGCGGGCGGTCAAGACCGTGTCCCCGAAGGGCACCTCGAGGTCGACGGTGAAGCGACCCGCGTCGTCGGCGAGGACCTCGACCTCCTCTCCGCCGCAGGACCCATCGAAGGAGATCACGACGAGCGCGCCGGGATCGGCCCGGCCGGAGGCCGTGACCGTGGCCGCGGTCGACGGCGACGCCGGGTCCGTGCTCTCGATGACCGGCACGGACGGCGCCATGGCGTCCCAGAGGTAGCGAAGCACGTTGCTGCACTCGCTCACGGACATGCCCGGCGCGAGCGCGAGAGCGCTCAGGTTCGTCGGCGTGTTGCGCTCGACGTTCACCCGCTCGGCGAAGTCGCCCATGGAGGCGAAGACCTCCACCGGCGCGTCGGCACAGCTTCCGTTGGTGAAGATGGACACCTGCGCGCCCGGCGCGGAGCTGCCGATCAGCAGCGGCATGCCCGTATTGCCCGGCGACTCCGGGTCCGTTCGCTCGAGAACCGGCGCGGGGGTCTGCGACATCATGCCGGTGTCCCGGCCGAGGTCCATGCTCAGATCGGGGCTGCCGACGTCCGGAGGCCCGCCCATGTCCGGGACGTCGCCATCGAGGCTCGCGTCCGGAGGCGCGCCGCCGTCGGCGCCATCGGCGACCAGCACGGTCGTCGAGCAGGCCGACGAGAAGAGAAAGGAAAGGCTTAGAAGAGCGTAAGAGCCGCACTTCGAGGAGTTGCGGAACATTCCTCTGGGTAACACGGCGAGGGTGCACCCGTCATACGCCGGTCTCTCATTCGGCGGGCTGAGGCGAAGGCTGGGGCTCCCGGGAGCGCCGCCGCCGCGGCTCCGGCGCTCGTCGTCCGATGCGCTGGAGCGCGCCCTTCAGGTCCTCGAAGATGCTGTAGAGCGTCGGGACCATCACCAGCGTGAGCACCGTGGCCACGACGAGGCCGAAGATGATCGCAACGGCCATGGGCCCCCACCACGCGGCGCTTTGTGAGCCGACGATGAGCTTCAGCTTTCGGAAGTCGACGCTCACGCCGATGGCCATGGGAACGAGGCCGAGCACCGTGGTGACGGCGGTCAGCACCACGGGACGGAAGCGCGTGATGCCCGCGCGCACGAGCGCGTCCATGGTGGCGATGCCCTGACGCCTCAGCTGTTCGACGAAGTCGAGCAGCACGATGGCGTTGTTCACGACGATGCCGGCCAGGCTGATAACGCCCAGGCCGGTCATGATGACGCCAAAGGGCATGCCCGTCGCCACGAGGCCCCAGAGCACCCCGATGAGCGAGAGCAGCACGCTCGTGATGATGATGCCCGGCGTCAGCAGGCTGTTGAACTGAAAGACCAGCACGCCGAGGATCAAGAAGAGCGCGATGACGAAGGCGCGACCGAGGAACTCCTGGGACTCGCGCTGCTCGTCGTTGCTGCCGCCGAGGCTCAGGTGGAAGCCCGGCGGAAGCTCGGCCTCCTCGATGAACGTCAGGACCTCCTGCTGTACGGCGTTGGGCTGATAGCCCTCGGCCACGTCGCCGGTGATGGACACGACGAGGTTCTGGTTCAGGTGCTTGATGGCGCCCGTTCCGCCGGCGAGCTCGTAGCGCGCGACGGTGCTGATGGGCACGGGGAAGGTGTCCGGGCTGGTGTCCTCGCGACCGTCGACGCGGAGCGAGAGTACCTGCTGCAGGTCCTGCCGATACTCCGGCGCGAGCTCGACGATGATGTCGACCTCGTCGTCGCCGTCTCGGAACACGCTGGCCTCCGTGCCCGCGATGGCCGTGCGCACGATGCCCGCGACCTCCTGCGTGCTGGCGCCGACGCGCTTCGCGGCCCCGCGGTCGATGCGGAGGCGCATCTCCGGTCGGCCCACCACGTAGTCGTCGCCGAGGCCCGTGGCGCCCTCGATGCGCTCGGCCAGCTGGCGCCGGATGCGCGCCGCGAGGCGCCCGACCTCGTGCACGTCATCGCCAGACACGCGCACGTCGATGGGCTTGCCCACGGGCGGGCCCATCATCTCCTTTTCGACGCGAATCTCCGCGCCGGCGATGGCCGCGAGGCGCTCACGGATGCGGTCGATGGTCTCCGTGGGCGGCTCCACGCGAACGCGCTCGCCCGCGCGGACCGTGTTCCGGTCCGGGAGGAAGTCCACGGTGACCCGCGCGCGATTGTCCGCGGCCTGGTCCTGCTGCGTCGGGTCCTGGCCGTTGCCGCCGGCAACGCCGGTTTCGGCCACGTACACGTCGATGTTCTCTTCCACCGCGAGCACGGTTTCGATCTGCCGAACGATGCGATCGGTCGTCTCGAGGTCCGTGCCGATGGGCGCGCGCACGCCGACGAAGGCACGGTTCGGCTCGGTCTCCGGGAAGAACTCGACGCCGTGGTTGAGCGCACCGTAGGCGGCAAAGGTCCCGACGAGGGCGGCGAAGCCCAGCCCCAGGGACGCATAGCGGTGCTGAATGCTCCACTCGAGCACGCGCTTGTAGCCCCGCATGACCGGGCCGAGGCGCGCGTCGTCGAAGGCTCGGTCCTCCGCGCTCCCCTCGTCGTGCGCGTCGTCCTCGTCGCGCACCTTGGACCGAAGCCCGACGGCGGTCGTGACCGGGAGGAAGACGAGGGCCACGAAGAGCGAGCTCAAGAGCACGATGACCAGGGTCTTGGGCAAAAAGCCCATGAACTGGCCCATGATTCCGCCCCAGAAGAGGAGCGGCGCGAAGGCGGCCACGGTCGTCGCCGTCGAGGCCGTCACGGCGCCGGCGACCTCGCGCGTGCCGACCACGGAGGCCTCCCGCGGCGACATCCCCTCTTCGACGTGCCGGTAGATGTTCTCCACGAGCACGATCGCGTTGTCCACGAGCATGCCCAGCGCGATGATCAGGCTGAACAGCACCATCATGTTCAGCGTCATCCCGAGCAGGCTCACGACGACGAAGGCGATGAGCATCGAGAAGGGAATGGCGAGGGCCACGAAGAAGCTGTTTCGCGCGCCCATGAAGAAGAGCAGCACGGCGACCACGAGGATGAGGCCCGTGAGGATCCCGTTCTCCAGCTCGCCGATCATGTCGTCGACCATCTTCGACTGGTCGGCGAGGAAACGCGCCTCGACGGCCTCGGGCCAGCGCTCCTCCCGGTGCGCGCTGGTGAGCGCCTTCACCGCCTGGACCACTTCGACGATGTTCGCGCCGGCGCGCTTGACCACGGCCAGCGACACGGCCGGCTCGCCGTTCATGCGCGCGTAGGTCGTCCGGTCGGCCCAGCCGTCGACGATGCGCGCCACGTCGCGAATGAAGACCGGGCGATCGCCGATGCGCTTGATGGCGATGCCCTCGAGCTCGAGGGGATCCTCGATGTCTCCGGGAATGCGGAGCAGGTAGTTCGCGTCGCCGGTGGCCACGTCGCCGCCGGGGATGTTCACGTTCTCTTCGCGCACGGCGCCGATGACGTCGTTCAGCGAGAGCCCGTAGTGGGCGAGGCGCGTCGGATCGACCTGCACCTTGATCTCGCGCTCGCGGCCGCCGGAGAGGTTGGCCTCGAGCACGCCGGGCAGGCGCTCGATGTCTTCCTGGAGGTCTTCGCCAATGGCCTTGAGCGCCGCTTCGTCGATGTCCCCGCCGAGGGTGACCAGGAGGATCGGGAGGTCGGCGAAGTTGACCTCCTGGAGCTCCGTCTCCTCGACGTCCGAGGGGAGCTTGGGCCGGGCCCGGTCCACGCGCGTGCGGACCCGCTGCAGCGCGTCCTGGATGTCGACGTCGGCCTCGAACTCCAGGATGACGACGCTCATGCCCTCGTAGGAGGTCGAGGACATGTCATCGAGATCCTTGACGCCGCCGAGCTCGTTCTCGAGTGGGACGGTCACGAGCGACTCGATGTCCGCCGGGGACACGCCCACGTAGGGCGTGGACACGATGATGATGGGGACCTCGACCTCGGGGTTCGCCTCCCGGGGCAGGTTCGCGTAGCTGAAGGTCCCCGCGAGGAGGATGAAGAGGCCGAGAACGAAGACGAACCAGCGCTTCCCTTGCAGCGCTTCGATCATCCCGGGTCCCCTCCCTCCGCGGCGCCCTCGGCCGCGGCCGCTCCGTCGGCGACGGTGGCCCCATAGCTCACCCGGCCTCCGGTGCAGCAGCGCCCCTCACGGGTCACGAGGAGCGCGTCGCCCTCGGCCAGCTCACGGTGGCCCACGACCACGACGCGTTCGCCGGCCTCGAGGCCCGACGCGATCACCACCTGGCTCCGGACGATGGCCTCTACGGTGACCGGGCGCCATCGCGCGGTCCCGAGCGCATCGTCCTCCGTGCTCGCGTCGTCCTCGGCCACGAAGACGCCGTTGCCCTCGAGGCGCGTCACGAGCACGTGCTGAGGGATCACGGGCCGCGCCCCGCCGACGGGCTGGCTGACTTCGACCTGCGCGATCATGCCCGGCAGGAGCCGACCGTCGGCGTTGGCGACCTCGACTTCGACCTCGAAGGCTCGGGTCTGCAGGTCCGCGGCCGGGTGAATGAAGGCGACGCGGCCACGACGCTCGCCGACCGCAGCCCCGACCTGGACGCGAACCTCGGCCCCGGGGGTCAGGGCCACGACGTCGCGGTCGGGCACGGAGAGGCTGATGCGGGCCGGGTCGAGCTGGACCAGGCGAATCATGGGCGCGCCCGGTGTCATCACCTCGCCGCGTTCGGCGTCGACGGCCGCGACGGTGCCCGCGAAGGGCGCGCGGATCACGCCGCGGGAGGCGGTCACGGTGGCCACGCGGAGCGCCGCGCGCGCCGCGTTGACGCGCGTATCGGCCGCGTCGCGCTGCTGCGCCGGCAACGCATCCGCGAGGCGCTCCGCCCTGGCGAGCTCGCGTTCCGCCGCCGCCAGCTCGACCCGCGCCTGCGACGTGCGCGCACCATGCAGGGCGCTGTCGACCCGGGCCAAGACCTGACCCTCGCGCACGAGGTCGCCCTCCTGGACGAGGACGCGCTCCACGAAACCGCACAGGCTCGCGGCGAGCAAGGCGTCCCGGGAGCCCTCGACCTCGCCGGGAAGCCGGAGCTGCAGCCTCGCCTCGCTGGGCTCGATGACGGCGACTTCGACGCGCGTCGCCGTGGACGAGACCACCCGTCGGGCCGGCGCTTCGCTGGACGCGCCGGCTCCCGGAGACCCGGGTTCGGCCTCGGCGGAGCCGCAGCCGCCTATCGAAAGGAGGAGGGCCGCGCCGAGGAGAGCAGAGGTGGCGAGGGGGATGCGTGTCATGGGACCTGCGTCGCGGGGAGGGGCCCCGCCTCGGTCGGCCCACGCCCTCGAGCGTAAACGGACAACGACGACCCGGGCGAACCCTCCCGCGCGTAAAGTAGAGCTAGCTGGATGCCGCGTCGCGTCAAGGACGCGTGCGAGCGGGCCGGTCCGTGGCAGCCTCCGCGCCATGGAGTCCCGCTCTGCGACGTCCTTGGCCGGCCGGTGGCACGGTCATCGCTGGACGCTCGGCCCCTATTTGGCGGCGCGCGTGACGCCACCGGTCGCCCCGCCTTCGCGGCTCTTTCGAACCGTGGTTCACGACGCGCAGCTCGGCTCGTTGCCCCTGACCGGACGCCTTTCGGAGGCCCCGAGGGGTGGTGACGGCCGCACGCTGGTGCTCGTCGTGCACGGCCTCGGGGGCTCGGAGCGCAGCTACTACGCGCTACGCGCGGCGCAGGCGGCCGCTCGCGCGGGCTGGGCGAGCCTCCGTATGAACCACCGCGGGGCCGACCGGCGGGGCGCGGACGTCTACCACGCGGGGCTGACCGACGACCTCCGCGCCGTACTGGCGACACCCTCGCTGGCCCGCTTCGAGCGCATCGTGCTCTTGGGCTTCTCCATGGGGGGCCACGTGAGCTTTCGGCTGCTCGCGGAGCGCAACCTCGACCCTCGCGTGCAGGCCCTCGGCGCCATCTGCGCGCCCGTGGATCTCCGGGCCGGGGCCGACGAGATCGACCAGCCCAAGGGCGCCTTCTACCGGAGCAACGTACTGGCGGGTCTCCGGGAGATTCTCGGCGCCGTGGCGACGCGCAGCGACCACCTGCCCATCGGCCCCCGCGAAGCCCGGCGCATCACGACGCTCCGGGGCTGGGACGACCAGGTGGTGGCGCCGCGCTTCGGCTTCCGCGACGCCAACGACTACTACGGGCGCATGGCCGCCGGCCCGGTGCTCGACCGCATCCGGCGACCGACGCTGGCGGTCATCGCGGAACGCGACCCCATGGTCTTCACGCACGTCGTCCGCCCCTGGTTCGACGCCGCGCCCAACGTCCGCACCGTGTACACGGACCGCGGCGGCCACGTCGGCTTCCCCCCGGACCTCGACCTCGGCCTCGGAGCCGAGGGCCCGGTGGAGGACCAGGTCCTCCACTGGCTCGCCAACCCGTTCTGAGGGGCGGACTCGGAATCGGAATCGGAATCGGAATCGGAATCGGACTCGGAATCGGAATCGGAATCGGAATCCGATTCCGTTTCCGATTCCGTTTCCGATTCCGATTCCGATTCCGATTCCGATTCCGATTCCGATTCCGATTCCGATTCCGATTCCGAGTCCGC
>JBCCAW010000834.1:0-1772 GCA_039814655.1 Myxococcota bacterium
AGAGCATCTACGAGCGCATGGCAATGCCCGAATGCTGGGTGCACGTCTTCGAGCGCTTCGGCTTCTACTGGCTGGGCCGGGACCGGCTCCAGGACACCATGCACTTCGAGTTCCTCGGTGACCCGGAACACGTGCTGAAGAGCCAGGGCGCCCCGCCGCACATGAGCGCCGCGCCGGAGCCCCTGCCGGAGCCCACGCCCAACCCCTGAACCTCAGCGGCCGAGCAGGGCGCGGACCTCGGCCTCCTGCCGCTGGCGGTCGCGCCGGCGCGTGGCGTAGCCCGAGCCGAGTTCCCGCGCGCGGAGCGCCGCGCGCTCCTCTCCGCCGAAGAGCTCGCCGAAGCACTCCACGTCGCGCCTGCCCCGGGTCACGCAGAAGGGCCGGAGGTTGTAGCGGTTCGCTTTCTCGTAGGCGACGAGCGCTGCCTCGAGCTCGTCCCGCCGCCGGTGGTCGCCACCCACGAAGCGGTAGTAGTCGAAGCGCGCCTCGCTGTTGACCAGCGCCAGGGTGACGAGCGCGGCGGCCAGGAGACCACGGCGCCCCCAATCGCCAGCCTGGCGCCTTCGCTGCCTCCACCGGGCGACGGCGCCGCTCGCCACGAGCCCGACGGCGGCCACCACGCTCGCAGCCTGCGCACCGGGGACGTCGAGCACGGCGCCCATGGCGAGCAGCGCCAGGACGCCGAGCAGCAGCCAGCGCTCCGAGGCGCCTTCCCGCCTGGCCTCGAGGCGGGCCACCCCCGCCGCGAAGGCCCGAAGCCAGGACGCCGGCGCGAAGGCGACGACGACGAGCAGCAGCATGTAGTAGCTGAACCAGCCGATCTTCAGGCCAATGCGCTCCGCGCCGAGGTGAAAGGCCAGCGGCGCCAGGCCGAGGAGGCGCACAGCCACGCGCTTCCAGCGCGTCGCGAGCCGGTCCTGCGCGACGACGGCGACGAGGGCGACGACGGTGACCAGCTGCAGCGCCACCGTGGCCGTCGCGAGATGGGAAAAGAACGTCTCCCGAGGAAGCGGCCCCAGGAGCGGCAGGCCCGGGCCGGCCACCTGGGCAGCCAGCGCCTCGAGGTCGGCCTTGGCGAGCCGGCCGAGGGCCGCGCCGCTCTGCCAGTCCGGCTCCAGCTTCGCGACCGCGGTCCAGAGGTAGACGGTCGCGCAGCTCCCGAGGAGAAGCGGCCAGGCGGGAACGCGCGCGACCGTGGCGTTGCCACCGCTCGGCGTTGCCTCCGCGCGCCCCATGAGCAGGGCGCCGAGCAGCGGAATCGACAGGAGCGCGAGCACCCCCCCGGCGCGGCCGAGGAGGTCGAAGAGCGTGAGGAAGGCAAAGGGGGCCTTGGCCGCTTCGAGCAGCGCGAGGCCCACCCCGACGGCGAAGAGCACGCCGCCCGCGGCGACGTCGCCGGAGGGCGCCGGGCGGCTTCCGGGCAGCGCCGGGTCCGTCAGGTCCTGGGCCCGGAGCCGGGGGAAGGCCACCATGGCCAGGAGCACCCAGCTCAGCAGATAATGGTGCTGGTAGCTGTCCAGCATCGACATGGCCCAGCTCCAGGTGAAGAGCAGGCAGAGCAGCGCCTGGCCCGTGCGCGTCGGGCGCCCGAGGCCGAGGCCGGCGGCGAGCACGCCGAGCAACACGCAGAGCCCCACGTAGAGCGCCGGCGTCGGCACGGGCTGGAGAGCGTCGAGCCAGGGGAAATGCGCGACGTTGAAGGCTCCAATGCCGTAGCGACCGCCGTGCGGAAGGAAGTCCACCACGACGTCGAAGGCGAGGAGCAGCAGCAC
>JBCCAW010000134.1:0-11952 GCA_039814655.1 Myxococcota bacterium
ACCAGGCGGCGAGCTGCGCGGCCTGTTCGAGCACTTCCCGCGGGGGATCGCCGCCGGTCTCGTTGCGAATGACCACGTGGCTGCCCGGTGTGCCGCCGCCCACGTGCAGCCAGGTGTCCCGGCCCTTGGCCACCTTCAGGCTCAGGTAGTCGTTGTCGGAGGCGCTTCGCCCGATGAGGACCTCCCATCCGTCGATGTCGATGGTGCGGTACGGCTTCGGCTGTCCCTTGCCCACGGCGCCGGCATACCAAGAAGGCGCGCCGCCGCCAGCGTGGCGGCGAATCCGCGCTCCTGCCATTGCGTTCTGGCCCGAGAGGCCGTCGCACCTATGCTTGCCGCGTGAGCGCGCACCTGACCCCTCCTGCCACCAAGCCGGTGCGGTCCCTCGCGCGCGTGATGGATGATTGGTACGTCGCCGCGACCAGCGAGGCCCTGGGTGAGGCGCCGCTCCCGGCCACCGTGCTCGGCCTCCCGCTCGTGCTCTTTCGCGACGCCACCGGCGCGCCCGTCGCGCTGCTGGATCGCTGTCCGCACCGCAACGTGCCGCTCTCCCTCGGCACCGTGCGCCATGGCGAGCTCCAGTGCGCCTACCACGGCTGGCGCTTCGCGAGCGGTGGGCGCTGCGCCGCCGTGCCGGGCCTGTCGCCGGACGCCTTCGAGCGCGGTCAGGACACGCGCCGCGCGTCGGCCTTTCCCTGCCAAGAACGGGACGGGTACGTCTGGGTCTGGCCCGAGGCGGGCGTGACGCCGTCGCGCGCACCCTTTGCGTTCCCCCACCTGGGCGACCCGCGCTACGCGACGGTGCGGGCGGACCTGCCCATGGAAGGCTCGCTGCACGCGACGGCGGAGAACGCCCTCGACGTGCCGCATACGGCCTTTCTCCACGCCGGGCTCTTCCGCTCGGAGGGCCACGCGCGTCCCGTCGAGGTCATCGTGCGGCGCTGGTCGGACCGGGTGGAGGCCGAGTACGTCGGCGAGCCGCGACCCTCGGGGCTCTTTGGGCGGCTCCTCGCGCCCTCGGGCGGCGTCGTCCAGCATTGGGACCGGTTCCTGCTGCCCTGCATCGCGCAGGTGGAGTACCGCCTCGGCGAGGACGCGCATCTCGTCGCGACCACCGCGCTCACGCCGGTGCAGGACGACCTGACGCACCTCTACGGCGCGGTGAGCTTCCGCGTGGCGTTCCTGCCCAACGCCCGGGCCACGGAGTTCGCGGGTCGCGTGCTCCGGCCCCTGGCCCTTCGCATTCTCCGCCAGGACGCCACGATGCTCCGCGCGCAAACCGGGGCCATTCACCGCTTCGGCGGCGAGCGGTTCACCTCGACGGAAATCGACGTGCTCGGCCCGGCGATTCTCCGGCTCCTTCGCCAGGCGGAGGACGGACGCCCGGGCCCGGCGGGTGACACGGCGGAGGAACGCCGGATCACCATGAGGGTTGGATGAGCCCGACGACCGAAGGCGACCTGCTCCTCGGCAAGTACCAGCTCGTGGAGAAGGCCGGCAGCGGCGGCATGGCGACGGTATGGCGCGCCATCTGCCACGGCGCGGCCGGCTTCGAGCTTCCCGTTGCCGTGAAGCGCATGCACCCCGGTCTCGCGCTCAGCGAGGACTTCGCGGACATGTTCGTCGAGGAGGCGCGCGTCGTGAGCGCGCTTCAGCACCCGAACGTGGTGCGCGTGCACGACTTCTGCCGCGACGAGCTCCAGCGCTTCTTCATCGTGCTCGAGTGGATCGATGGCGTGGACCTCGGACGCTGGATCAAGAGTCACGAGCGCAGCGAGACGCTGACGCCCTGGCCGCTCGTCGGCACCATCGGCCTCGGCGTGCTGCGCGCTCTCTCGGCGGCCCACGGGCGCCGCGACGCCGACGGACGGCCGGCGCCGATCTTTCACCGGGACGTGACGCCCTCGAACGTGTTGCTCGGCCCCTATGGCGAGGCGAAGCTCGGGGACTTCGGCCTGGCGCGCGCCATGGACCGGGTAACGATGACGACGCCGGGCGTCGTGAAGGGCAAGATCGCCTACGTGGCGCCGGAGATGGTGGGCGGCGCGCGCGCGTCCGTCGGAACCGATCTCTATAGCCTGGGCGTCGTGCTCTGGGAGGCGCTCGCGGGACGGCGGCTCTTCGAGGGGAAGAACGAGATCGAGCTCTTCGTGCGCGTCGGGCGCGCGGCCGTGCCCCCGCTCGCGGAGGAGCGCGACGACCTGCCCCCCGCGCTGATCGCCGTGATCGAAACGCTGCTCGCCAAGCGGCCCGAGGAGCGGTTTCTCGTGGCCGAGCTGGCCGCGGACGCGCTCCGGTCCGCGCTGGAAACGGCCGGCGTGCGGGCGAGCGCGGAGAGGCTCGCGGCCAGCGTGGCCCGGGTGAAGCGCGAGCTCCCGGGGCCGTGAGGCGCCGAGGCGCTACTCCAGCTTCTCGAGGGCGTAGAGCGTGGCCGACGCGCCATCCCGGGGCAGGAAGACTCCCCCGCCTGCGGCGACGAAGCGCTTACGGAGCCGGCTGCGGTACCAGTCCACGCCGCGGAAGTACACGTCGCCGTCGGTGCGATCCCGCGAGACGTTTTCGTCCCAATCCTCGCGCGTCAGCACCTCGAGGTAGAGGGCGCCGTAGGTCAGGCGCGCGAGGTTCGTGAGCGCCTTCTGCGCCTCCCGCGCCGGCAGGTACTGGAGCACGCCCTGGCACACGACGAGATCGGCGCCGGGCCCGGGAAAGTCGACGACGCTCCCCTGCATCCACCCGTGCGCCTCGCACAGATGCGGGCTCACCTCGACGCCACGGTAGGAGGCCCGGAGCTTGTTCGCGACGGGCTGCCACCAGCCGAGGCCGCAGCCGAGGTCGAGCACGGAGTCGACCTCGACCTCGAGAAAGCGGAGGTAGGCCCCGACGAAGGCCCCGAGGCGCCGCGTGGTGCTCCGGTCCGCGACCCGGGTCCGCGGGTCCTCGTAGAAGCGCCGGTAGTAGGAGGCGTCGAAGCGGTCGGCGGCGGGACGGCGGGGCATGCCGGGGGGTGGTCTCAGACGCCGGCGGCAGGCGCAACTCGACGTCCTCGGCAGCCATAGCGAACGTCCGCAACGAGGGGAGCCGGACACGGACACGGACACGGACACGGGCACGGGCACGGAGACGGACACGGAATCGGAATCGGACACGGAATCGGAATCGGACACGGAATCGGAATCGGACACGGAATCGGAATCGGAATCGGAATCGGAATCGGAGACGGAGACGGACACGGAAACGCCGCGGACGGGGGCCGCAGGAAGCCCCGGGGCTTCGCGACGGGCGCGTAACGCAGTCTCCGTGACCCGATCGGCGCCGGGCCTCGCTCTTAGGGCCCCGATGACGCGATTGGACGCATGGAGTCGAGGCCTCGGTTGGAGCGTACTGCTGGTGCTGGGCGCCTGCACGGGCACCATCGGGGATGGTCTCGCGGGCGGTAACCAGGGGCCCGGGGGCTCTGGCGGCCCCGTGGACGGGACGGCGCCGGAGCTTTGGGGCGAGCTCTGCGCGAGCTGCCACGGGACCTTCGGCCTCGGCTCCACGCTGAGCAGCGGCGACGACAACGGGGACTTCCGCCTCGACGCCATCGCCGCGCTCGAGGAGCACGGCGAAGGTCTCGAGGCCTACATCGAGGAGACCATGCCCTTCGCCGACGCCGAGCGCTGCGTCGGGAGCTGCGCCGACACGCTCGGGAGCTACCTCCGGGGCATTCAGCCGCCGCCGGAGATCGTCTGCACCGGCGACGAAGCGCCGCCCGTGGGGCATCGCGAGGTCAAGCTGCTCACGAGCGGCGAGTACCAGCGCTCGCTCGAAGACCTGCTGGGCGTTCCCACGAACGTCGGCGCCCGCGTGGCGAACCACGACGGCCGGCGCGGCGGCTTCGTCGACATGGCGGGCAAGCCCGTCTCGAGCACGCTCCTCGACAGCTACGTCCGGAACGCGGCCGACGTGGCGTCCTGGGCCGTGGCCGAAGGTCGGCCCTTCGCGTGCAATGAACCCACGGCCTGCGCCGACCGCTTCACCGGCGAGTTCCTCTTCGCGCTCTTCCGCGGGCCCGTCTCAGGGGACCAGGCCGAGGCGTACCGCGCGCTCATCCTGGACGCCGGCGACCTCGGCCTCGCCCTCGAAGCGGCGCTCACGTCACCCTATTTCCTCTATCGCCTCGAAGCCGGCGTGGAGCTGGCCGAGGCCCGCGGCGCCGGTTTGTACGACCCCGCCTCCACCACGCCCGGCGGCAGCAGCGGCGCCGGCAGCGGTGGCGCGCTTCCCGCGGGCACGGCGGTCGCCATCGCCGGTCCGGACCAGTTTCTGCCGGGCAGCCAGGGGCGCCGGGAAGGGGCCGAATGGGGCCTCTTCGAAAACGGCGCCGTGCGCGTTGCCTTCGACGTGGACCTCCCGGAGGCCGCCGTGCTCGAGGTGGAGGCCCGCGGCACGAACCATGGCGCCGTCTGGCCCGAGCTCACCGTGCGGGCGCAGGGACGCGAGCGGGGAACGGAGCGCGTCGACGCCGCGGACGCGCGGCTATACCGCTTCGACCTCGCCGGCCTCACGGGCCGCCCGGAGCTCGAGCTCGTCTTCGCCAACGACTCCGGCGAGCCTCCCTACGGGCCGGGGCAAGACGCCAACCTCCTTCTTCGCGTCCTGCGCCTCTACGCGGGCGGCGGCGCGACGCCGGACCCGGACCCGGACCCGGCGCCGGACCCGGACCCGGCGCCGGACCCGGACCCGGACCCGGACCCGGACTCCGGCGGCCCTTCGGTGCTGGACGACGCGCCCGCAGGCACCTGGGTGCTCACGCCCAACGAGCTCGCCTCGACGCTGGCCTTCCGGCTCACGGGCTCCACGCCGGACGCCACGCTGCTCGAAGCGGCCCGGCGCGGCGCGCTCTCCACGCGGGCGCAGCTTCGCGCGCAGGTCGAGCGGCTCCTCGACAGCCCGCGCGGCCGGGAGCGCATGGGCGACTTCGTGACCGCCTGGTTCCGTCTGGACGACCTGCTGGACGTGGCGCGCCCGGACGTCCCGGAGCTCACGGACGCCGTGAAGGCGGCCATGCTCGAGGAGGTGCGCCAGCACTTCCTCCACGTCTTCTACGACGAGAGCGTGGCCTGGTCCGAGTTCTTCGGGGGCAGCACCACCTTCCTCAACCGGACCCTCGCCGACTTCTACGGCCTCGAAGGCGCCTTCGACGCGAGCTTCCGCGAGGTCGAGGTCGAAGGCCGCGGCGGCCCGCTGGCGAGCGGCGCCTTCATGACGCTCAACGCGCACGTCGACCGCACCGCGCCGATCCTTCGCGCCGTGCGCGCCCGAGAGACGGCGCTCTGCCATCACATCGACCCGCCCAACTCGCCCCTCGCCGGCGACGACATCGACGCGCAGCGCGCCGCCGCCCAGGCGCGCGTCACCGCGCGCGAAGCCGAAGCCGGCGTGCTGAGCAGCCGCGAGTTCTACTTCCTCTACACCGACGGCATCCAAGCCTGCGCCGGCTGCCACGAGCGCATCATCAACCCCATGTTCGGCATGGAGGACTTCGACCACGTCGGGCGCCTCCGGCCCGCCGCGGGCCCGGGCCAGGTCACCGAGACGGTGCACGGCATGACCACCGAGGTCTCCCTCGAAGGCACGCTCCACGGCGTGGCGTCGACGAGCGACGACGCCTCCATCGCCTATGCCGGCGCCAAGGACTTCTCGAACCAGATCGCCGACACGGAGGCCATCGACGCCTGCCTCGCCCGGCGCAGCTTCCGCTTCTTGACCGGCGCGACCTACGTGGACCGGGACCTGGACGCGAGCTTCGCGGAGGCGCTCAGCCCCGAGGACCGCGTCGCCTACTCCTGCGCCGCCGAGCGCAGCCTCGAAGCCTTCCGCGCGCGCGGCGACAGCCCGCGCGCGATGTTCGTCGAGCTCGCCACCGACTCCCTGCTCCTCTTCCGCCGCTGAGATTGACCATGACCAAGTTCCACGCGCAGCAGCAGAAGAGCCGCCGCCAGTTCCTGAAGTTCCTCGGCACCGCTGGGGCGAGCGCCGCCCTGGTGCGCGCCGCGCCGCTCGTCGGCGGCTTGATGGCGACGCGAAAGGCACGGGCCCAGGGCAGCGCCGTGAAGCGGGCCGTCTTCGTGTACACGCCGGACGGCGCGCCGCGGGGCCTGTGGCTCCCGGACGGCAGCCGGCTCCGCGCCGCGACGCAGGCCTACGAAGGTCTCCAGTCCGTGTGCGCCTTTCGCGAGGTCGAGGTCGTCGCGAGTGGGCATGGGAACGCGCGCAAATGCCTCGGTGAGCTCCGCTGGCAGAGCGACTGGACCGCGGACACCATGGACCAGCAGATCGCGACGGTGCTCGGTTCCTCGACGCCCTTCACCTCCTACGTGCTCGGCGTGCAGACGAACTCCTCGTCCGACGCGGTCTCGCGGCGGGCCGGCTCGGCGGTCCCGGCGCAGGACAGCCCGGCGGAGGCCTACGCGCAGCTCTTCGGCGGGGCCGCCCCCGTGGGCGATGCCAGCGACTTTCTCCGCCAGCGGCGTCGCGTGATGGACGTGAACCGGGCCGCACTCGCGGAGCTCGGGGGTCGCCTGGGCGCCTTCGAGCAGCGGCTCCTCGAAAGCCACGCGGCGGCGCTCACGGAGCTCGAAGACCGGCTCGTCGCGTCCACGATGGGGCCGCCGGCGGAGGGCTGCGCCGAGCCCGCGTGGAACGCCGGGGGCTACGCGACCAGCGGCAGCGCGGAGGTGCCCTTCCTCCACACGGCGGAGCTCCAGTCGGACGTGGCCGTGGCGGCCATGAAGTGCGGCATCACGAACGTGCTGACGCTCCAGCTCGGCTGGCACCAGGCCGTCTGGTACGCGCACGACACGGACTACCGCGGCGACCACCACGGCTCGTGCCATTCGGCGCCGGCCCAGGACAACGCGGAGATGACCAACTACCTGAGCCGCTGCGTCGCGTATCTCATCCGCCGGCTAATGGAGGAAGACGACCCGGCGGTCCCGGGCACGAAGATGATCGACAACACGGTCGTCGTGCAGGTCACGGACATGGGCGACGGCCAGGATCACAGCGGCGCCGCGGGTCCGAACCTCATCGCCACGCGCATGCCCGGCTTCCGCGTGGGCCAGGCCTCGAGCGGCGGCACCAACCTCGAGGTGCTCGAGACCGTGGCCGAGGGCATGGGCCTCGGCAGCTACAAGGGCACGGACCGCGACGCGCACCAGATCTGGCCCTGCGCCGGAGGCCGCGTCATCGACGCCCTGCTGACCTGAGCGCACCTGCTGGTGGGCCGGCGCGCCTGGCCCGGGTCACGGCCCGCGGGTATGCGTAGCGCGTGCGCGTTCTCGTCGTCGATGACCAGGAGCACGTGCGGAAGGCGCTCGAGCTGCTCTTTTCGCTTCGGGGCTTCGAGGTCGCGTCTGCCGGCACGCCCGAGGCGGCGCTCGCAGCCGTACGCGCCGGAGGCGTCGGCGTCGTCGTCCAGGACATGAACTTCTCCAAGGCGACGACCTCCGGCGAGGAAGGCGCCGCGCTCTTTCGCGGGCTCCGCGCGCTCGACCCGGGCCTGCCCGTCCTGCTCATGACGGCCTGGACGAGCCTCGAAATGGCCGTCGAGCTCGTACGCGAAGTCGCGGCCGACTACGTGGCCAAGCCCTGGGACGACGAGCGGCTGCTCCGCCGCGTGCAGACGCTGCTGCGCGCGCGAGAGCTCGCCGGGGACGGGCACGACGACGAGGACGCCGGCGATCTCATCGCCCACAGCCCGGCCATGCGGGCGCTCGTGCGCCTCGCCACGAAGGTCGCCCGCGCCGACGTGCCCGTGCTCATCACCGGGCCCAACGGCGCCGGCAAGGAGAAGATCGCCGAGCTCGTACAGGCTCGCTCCACGCGCCAGGGCCGCCCCTTCGTGAAGGTCAACGTGGGCGCGCTCCCGGACGATCTGCTCGAGGCGGAGCTCTTCGGCGCCGAGGCCGGCGCCTTCACCGGTGCCAAGTCCCGGGCCGGCCGCTTCGAAGCCGCCGACGGGGGCACGCTCTTTCTCGACGAGCTCGGTACGCTCTCCCTCGAGGGCCAGGCCAAGCTGCTCCGCGTGCTCCAGACCGGGGAGCTGCAGCGCCTCGGCTCCAACGCCACGCGGAAGGTCGACGTGCGCGTGGTGGCGGCGACCAACGCCGATCTCCGCGCCGCCATCGCCGAGGGCCGCTTTCGCGAGGACCTCTTCTACCGCCTCGCCGTAATCGAGCTCGAGGTCCCGCCACTGGCGGACCGGCCCGAGGACGTGCTGCCGCTGGCCGAGGCCTTTCTCGGCGTCTTCCGCACCCCGGGCTGCGCCTCCCGCTTCGCCGAAGACGCCATCGAGGCCCTCTTGGCCCACAGCTGGCCCGGCAACGTCCGCGAGCTCTCCAATGCCATCCGCCGGGCGCTCCTCGTCGCCGAGGGCGAGGCGATCCACGCGACGGAGCTGGCGCTTCGGCGCAGCCGAAGCCCCGCGCCCACGCCCCGTGCCCCCCAGGCGCCGCCCCTCGATGCGGCCGCGGAAGCCGAGCGCGCTCGCGTCCAAGGCGCCCTTCGAGAGGCCGACTACGTCGTGGCCCAAGCCGCCGCCACGCTCGGGCTGAGCCGCCAAGCGCTCTACCGGCGCATGCGTCGCCTCGGCATCACGCTGGAGCGCCGCATCGGATGAGCCCGGAGCTCGCCCTCGCGGCCTTCGTCGGCCTTGCCCTCGGCGCAGCCCTGACCGCGCTGGCCCTCCGCCGGCGCCCGCGAGGCGCCGAGCGCACGGACCCGGAGCTCCTGGCCCTGCTCGTGGAGACGACGCCGGTGGCCCTGCTGCTCTACGCCGACGACGGGCGCATCGCCTTCACGAACCACGCGGCGGACGCGCTCTTCGCCGAGGGAGAGACGCTCGTCGGGCAGAACTTCCTCGGGCTCGTGAGCGCGGCGCCGGCCCCGCTGAAGGACGCGCTCCTCGGCGAAGGCCAGCTCTTCACCCTCGACGTCGACGGCCAGGCCGAGACCTATCAGCTCTCCCGCCGCGACGTGCGCTACCAGGACGCGCCGCACGTACTGCTCCTCGTCAATCACCTCACGCGCGAGGTGAGCCGGCGCGAGGTCGCGGTGCTCAAGAAGGTGATCCGGGTGATCAGCCACGAGCTGAACAACAGCCTCGCCACCATGCAGTCGCTCCTGACCTCGGCACAGTTCATCGCCGACAACCCGGAGCATTCCGGCCGCCTCCAGGAGGTCCTCGGCGCCGTCGAGGAACGCGCCAAGCACCTCCAGGCCTTTCTCGGCAGCTACGCCGAGCTCGCGCGCATGCCCCTTCCTCGCAAGCAGCCCCTCGCGTGGCCGGCGCTCCTGGGCCAGCTCCAGGACCTCTTTCCGATGCTCGAGGTGCCGCGCGACCCCGGCACGCTCCCGGATGCGCAGGCCGATCTGGCGCAGATGGAGCAGCTCCTCATCAACCTCATCAAGAACGCCTTCGAGGCCGCCCCGGACGGCCCCGTGGAGCTCCGGGTCGAGGGCCGCGCCGACGGCTCGGTCGCGCTTCGCGTGCTCGACCGCGGACCCGGCTTCAGCGACGAGGCGCTCGCGAGCGGGCTCTTGCCCTTCTACACGACCAAGCCCGGCGGCTCGGGCATGGGCCTCGCGCTGTGCCGGGAGATCGCCGAGGGCCACGGCGGAAGCCTCGGAATCCGCGCGCGGGAAGAGGGGGGAAGCGCCGTGACGTGCACGCTGCCCCCAGCCCACGAGATCCCGGCGGGCCAGCGCGCTCAGCTCACGCTTACCCGGGCGTGAGCCGATTGAAAGCTGGCGAGCACGCGATTTCGACACCATCTTGGAACGGTGCGGACCACCCTCGCTCTTCTCCTTTGCCTCGCCGCGGCGGCGCCGGCCTTCGCTCACGGCGGCGCGCCGGTGGGCTTCGGGTTCTTCAGCGACCCGAGCGACGCGAACCTGCAGCTCCTGGCGACGAACCGGGGCGCCTTCGTGACCCGGGACGGCGGCGCGACCTGGGTCAACATCTGCCTCTCGGCCTATGGCGCGGCGGCCACGGAGGAGCCGCGCTTCGTGCTCGACGAGGGCACGATCATCGGGGCCGTCTTCGACGGCGTCGCGGTCTCGCCCAGCGGGTGCGCCTTCGAGTTCCCGGAGCCGGAGCTCGACCGCGTCGTCGTCATCGACGTGACCCGCGCATCGGACGGGCGCCTCTTCGCGCTTCAGTCGTCGTCGGGCGCGCCCAACGACCTCTACGTTCGCGAGGGGGACACCTGGCAGTCCACGGGCGGGCCGAGCGAGAGCACGCTCTTCGAGCGCGTCGCCATCTCGCCCTCGGACCCGGACGTCATCTACCTGAGCGGCGTCCGGCCGCGCACCGTGGACACCCCGCGGCTGGCTTTCATCCATCGAAGCGAAGACGGCGGCGCCAGCTGGACCGTCTTTCCCTTCGACCTCGGCGAGGCCGGGCGCACCGTTTACGTCGAGGCCGTGGACCCCGCGGACCCCATGACCGTCTTCGTGCGCGTGGAGAACCTGCTCGATTTCGTCGCCGACGTGGACGAGCCCCTGCTCCGGAGCACGGACGGGGGAGAGACCTTCACCGAGATCCTGCGGGTCCCCTTGCTCCGGGACGTGCACGTGACGGCCGACGCCGTGTATGCCGTGGGCGAGCAGCTCGTGGGGATCGCGGGCGCGTCGGAGCGGCCGAGCGGCCTCTGGCGCTCCCGGGACCGGGGCGAGAGCTTCGTGCATCTGGCGCGGGAAGCGAGCCTCGGCTGCGTCGCCACCGTGGGCGAGACGCTCTACCTCTGCGCCGACGAGGTCAGCGACGGCTACGGCCTCGCGCGATCCACGGACGACGGAGAAACGCTCGAGCCGGTCTTTCGCTACCGGGACATGGAAGGGCCCGTCGCCTGTGCGCCCGACGATCCCACGCCCATGGCCTGCGTCTCCGAGGACGCGGACCTCGACCGGGACCTTCGGGTCCTCGACCAGCAGCTCACCGACCCAACGACGGGAACCGACGACCCGTCCTCGGGCGGATGTGCCGCAGCGCCCGTCGGGGCGCTTTGGCCTCTCGTGCTTCTCGCCCTCGCGCGGCGCCGCCGCTAGTAACCCACTGGAGCGAGGCGGCTCGGCTGCTCAGACCTCGAAGTCGCCCTCTTCGAGGAGCTCACCGATGCGGTAGAGGAACCCGTTGGCGTGCACGCCGTCGACCACCCGATGGTCGTAGGTCAGCGCCATGTACATCACCGGGTGGATGGCGATGCTCTCCTCGCCATCGTGCTCCACGACCACCGGGCGCTTCTTGATGGTGCCGAGGCGCAGAATGCCCACGTTGGGTTGGCTGATGATGGCGCCGCCCACGAGGTTTCCGCGGCGGCCGGGGTTCGAGACGCTGAAGGTCTTGCCCGCGAGGTCGTCGGGCGTGAGCGCGTTGTCCCGCGCGCGTGTGGCCAGGTCGTCGACGGCGCGCACCATGCCCCGCATGGAGAGCCCGTCGGCGTTCTTGATGACCGGGACGACCAGACCCTTCGGCGTGTCCACGGCGATGCCGAGGTTGATGGCCTTGATCTTCACGTAGGCGTCGTCGAGCACGCGCGCGTTGAGCTCCGGGAACTCCTTGAGCGCCCGGGCCGTGGCCATGAGCACGAAGCCCAGATAGGTGAGCGAGAGGCCCTCCTTTTTGTAGCTGGCCTTGTGCGCGTTCCGGAGCGCGGCGGTCTTCTGAAGGTCCGTCTCGGCGAAGGTCACGACCTCGGGCGAGGTGTGCTTCGAGTAGATCATGTGGTCGGCGATGATGCGCCGGCGCCGGGTGAAGGGGACGATCTCGTCCCCCGGGGCCTCGCGGTAGGGCGGCACGCGGAACCAACCAAGGGAGAGATTTATCTTCATGGCGATCGCTTATTGCGGGATGACTCTAACTCCAGCTTAAAACAGCGTATTGGTTATCTTCCCGATGATTTTCCTCTC
>JBCCAW010000020.1:0-22461 GCA_039814655.1 Myxococcota bacterium
CCACCATCAAACGTCCTTCATCCAAGCTATAGGCGTTGGAAGATAAGACAGGCGACCACGCGAGCGGAGAGAGCTTGCGTTCAATCTGGCCGCGCCCGACGCCCTGGAGCCTGGGCCGCACACGCGGCTTTCTCGCGGGCGCGTTCGACGTGGGCTTCATCTACGCGCGGCCGCGCTTCAGCGCGGGCTGGGGCCGGCCCCACGACGATTGGGTGGGCGTCGACGTGAACCCCTTGCTGACGCCGAACTCCGCCGGCGCCTACGGCGGCCTCCGGGCGCGCTACGGCGTTTTCGACCTGCGCGTGGGTACGCGCTACGGCGTGGCCAACGCGGGGAGCTACCTGAGCGGCCCGCGCCAGGGCGAGGTCGACGAATACACGACGCGGGAGTTTGCGATTCGCGACGGCACGGTGGCGAGCTACCTGTCCCACGAGGCCGAGCTCACGCTGGCCCTGCCCGCAGGCCCCGGCGCCTTCGTGAGCGAGACGAGCGTGACCTACGTGAGCCGCGTCCCCACGGAGGACATCGACGACGATGGGGACGGCAACGCGGACCGCTTCGGCGTCGATCGCCGGGTGTACGAGAGCACGCTGAAGATCATCGTCGACCCGCCCTGGGTCTGGCGGACCCGGCTCGGCTACGTCTTTCGCTTCGGTCCCGCGGGGTCGCTGGCCCTCGGCCTGGTGGGCGAGCTCGTGGGAAACCCGGACCGGGAGCTGGTGGTGTTCCGCGCCGGCGCGACCTTTCGCGCGAACATCAACGCGCGGCTCCAGCTCCGCATGGCCTACATCCCGCCGGTCATCGCCCGGGACAACCTGGGGCGCCGCGGAGGCGACTTCGGCCTGCTGAGCCTGCGCTATCGCTGGGCCACCGGCGCCGGCAACCTGAACCGGCGCGAGTTCTTCCGCCCGACGCCGGTGGACGTCCGTGATGCGGACGCGATCTCCGCCCCGGGCTTCTGAGCCTGCGTCGGCCCGCTGGCGCCTCAGCGGTAGGGGCCGACCTGACGCGCCGCGCCGAGGTGGGCCACCAGGGCGTCGACGAGGTCTCCGGCGCGCCGGGGCAGCGCGTCCATGCCGCTCGGCACGACGAGGTCCAGGCCCGACTCCCAGCCATCGGCGATGTGAAAATCCGCGAGGCCGGCGGCGAGGAGAGCGTCGAGCAGGGCCTCCCCCTGCGGCGTCTCCATGCCGCGAAGCCGGTGGGCGCGCCGCCAGCGGAGAGGACCGCGCGGCGCGAGGGACCGGGGCAAGCCCCGCGTGGCACCGGAGGCCGGGCCGAAGTCGAGGGCAGGGCCCGCGGAGGGGAAGCGAAGGCGCAGGAGCCGGCCGGCGACCCAGGCGCGCACTTCGCCCCGGGCGGCGACCAAGGGCGGCGCGGTCCAGGGCGGCGGCGTGCCGAGGACCGGCACGTCCGTGACCGCGACGAGCTCCTGCGAGGCGCCCTCGGTCTCGAGGCGCAGCGCCAGTCGCCAGCGGATCTCCGGCGCGCGGGCACGGCTCGGCGCAGCCTGCCGCGGGACGGGCAGATAGAGGCGGCGATGCGCGAGCCGGAGGCGCTCCTCGCCAAGATGTTCGGCCCACTGCACGGTCTCGATGCCCCCTTCGATGCAGGAGAGCGTCGCCGCGAAACGCCGGTAGTTTCCGAGCGCCGCGTAATGGAGCCGAAGCTCCACGGTGAGCACGCCGCCGAGGTGAGCCACCCCGTCCGGGAGGAGCGCACGAAAGCCCAGCGGCGAGCCGTCGGAAGGCCTCGCCTCGAGCACGCGGCGCTCGTGGGGAGCGGTGTCCGCCGGTGCCTCGACGAGCACCGGGCGAACGAGCGGCTCGCCGCCGGGTGCGGACAGCGAGAGGGCGTAGCGGACCCAGCCCGCGAAGCCTTCGTGGCTGGGCAGCACGTCCCGCGGCAGGCGCAGCGAGAGCGCATGATGGCCCTCGGCGAGGGCGTCGCGGGCGACCTCCCGTTCGAGCACCCGTTCCCGCACCTGTTCCCGCGCGACGTGATTGTCGCCCAAGAGCCGGCGGCTGCGCGTGAGCCGAAGCGTGAGCACGCGAGGCACGCCAGCGCGCGGGTCGAGCTCGAGGCTGACGCGGAAGGGCGAACCGGGGCGAATCCGCGCCGGCCCGTGAAGGCGGAGCCGTCGCACCCCGGGGACAGTAATCCCCCCACCGCGAAGTGCGACCTGCGTGTCCGCGGGCCCGCGGCCGCGTCCCTCGCGCCCGGCCTCGATGGGGCCCTCGCCGGCGCGTTTGAAACCCGCACCTTCAGGGGGAGAGAGAGGGGTCGTTCTTGCGTGCGGAGCCCGTCCGGGAGAAGCACCTATGGCCGATGGATCGAGAGACGTGAGTGACCTTGAGGGACGGTCCATGGCCGGCGCGCAAGCGCAGGCTCAGCTGGACGCGCTGGACCGCTCCATGGCGGTCATCACCTTCGAGCTCGACGGCACCATCGTCCGGGCGAACGCGAACTTCCTTCAGGCCCTCGGCTACCGGTCCGAGGAGATCGTCGGTCGGCACCATCGCCTCTTCGTCGACGCGGCCCACGCGGCCTCCTCGGAGTACGCGGAGTTCTGGCGCGTGCTGGCCAGCGGGACGCTGCATTCCGGGGAGTACGAACGCCGGCACAAGGACGGGTCCTCGGTGTGGATTCGCGCCAGCTACATCCCGCTCCTCGACGACGCCGGCCGGCCCTACCGCGTCGTGAAGTTCGCCCGGGACATCAGCCACGCCGTGGAGCTTCGGCAGCGCGCCGAGTCCATCGTGCAGAACGTCGCGGCGCACGCCGCCAAGCTGGGCGGCGCCTCGACGGAGCTCGAAGGGCTGGGGCAGCGCCTCCAGGACAACGCCGAACGCACCAACGAGAGCGTCGCCAAGCTGGGCAAGAGCAGCACGGAGATCAGCGAGGTGATCAAGGTCATCCGCGCCATCGCCCAGCAGACGAACCTGCTCGCCCTCAACGCGACCATCGAGGCCGCCCGGGCGGGCTCCGCGGGCAAGGGCTTCGCGGTCGTGGCGAGCGAGGTGAAGGAGCTGGCGAAGGAGACGGCCGCGGCCACGGAGAAGATCGGTCAACGCATCGAGACCATCCAGCGCGACACCGCCGGCGCCGTGGAAGCCATCGAGGCCTTCGGGGGCCTCGTGGACCAGGTGAACGCGATCCAGTCGACCATCGCGGATACGGTCGCGGAGCAGCGGCGCGCCACGGGCGGCGTTTGATCGGCGTAGAGGCCCGCGCTTGTGGTCCAGCGTCGTCTCGGCTACAAAATGAATGTTCATTCATCGCGCCCTCCGGGTTGGGGCGCGCGCCGGGGAGCCCATGACGACCACGCCCTACTCGACGCCCTTTTCCGAGGAGCACGACCTCTTCCGCAAGACCGTTCGCGACTTCGCCGAGAAGGAGCTCGCCCCGCACGTGGACGAATGGGAGGAGGCCAAGATCTTCCCGCGCTGGGTCTTCGAACGCGCCGGCGAACTCGGCATCCTCGGCGCCCATTATCCCGAGGACGTGGGCGGCGCCGGCGGAGACTTCTGGTTCGCCGTGGTCGCGAGCGAAGAGCTCCCGCGCTGCAACGCCGCGGGCGTGACCATGGGTCTGCTCGTGCAGGCCGCCATGGCGACGCCGGCCATCGCAGACCTCGCCACCGACGAACAGAAGAAGGAGTTCCTCGAGCCGGCCATCCGCGGCGAGAAGATCGCCGCGCTCGGCGTGAGCGAGCCCGGCGCCGGCTCGGACGTCGCGGGCCTGCGCACCACGGCCCTGGTGGATGGCGACGACTACGTCATCAACGGCTCGAAGACCTACATCACCAACGGCACGCAGGCGGACTTCGTCACGCTGATGGTGAAGACGAACCCGGCCGCCGGGCACAACGGCATCTCCATCGTGCTCTGCCCGACGGACGTGAAGGGCTTCGGCGTCTCGAAGAAGCTCGAGAAGCTCGGCAACTGGTCCAGCGACACGGCGGAGCTCTTCTTCGAGGACGTGCGCATCCCGCGCCGCTACCTCCTCGGCAAGGAGGGCATGGGCTTCATGTACCTCATGCAGAACTTCCAGTCGGAGCGCGTCGTCGGCTGCACCTCGGGCCTCGCCGGGGCCAAGCGCGCCCTCGACCGGAGCGTGGAATGGGGCCGGGAGCGCCAGGCCTTCGGCAAGCCGCTCATCAAGCGCGAGTACTGGCAGCAGAAGCTCGTCGACCTCTACGCGAAGTACGAGGCCGCCCACGCGCTCACCTACCGAGCCGGTGAGGCCTACAACAACGAAAAGCACGTCAAGAAGTCGCCCATCTCCATGGAGACCACGCGGCTCATCTCCATGGCCAAGGCCTACGTCGGCGACGTCAGCGGCGAGATCATGGACGAGTGCCTCCAGTTCCACGGCGGCATGGGCTACCTGGAAGAGCTCTGGGTCGCCCGGGCCTGGCGCGACGCGCGCCTGCTTCGCATCGGCGGCGGCACCACCGAGGTCATGCGTTACGCGACGGCCCGCATCATGGGCTTCTGAGGAAGGACCGATTCGATGACCGAGGCTTACATCGTCGATGCGGCGCGCACGCCGCGCGGGCGCGGCAAGGCGGGCAAGGGCGCGCTCAGCGGCATCCACCCGCAGGAGCTCATGGCCCAGACGCTCAACGCGCTGGCGGACAAGAGCGGCATCCCGAAGGCCATGGTCGACGACGTGGTCGTCGGCTGCGTGAGCCAAGCCAAGGAGCAGGGCGCCTGCATCGCCCGAAACGCCGTGCTCGCCGCGGGCTGGCCCGAAGAGGTCACCGGCGTGACGCTCAACCGCTTTTGCGGCTCCGGGCTCCAGGCCGTGAACTTCGCCGCCATGGGCGTGATGAGCGGCCAGCAGGACCTGGTCGTCGGGGGCGGCGTCGAGAGCATGAGCCGGGTCCCCATGGGCTCGGATCAGGCGGGCATCGACGGCAACAACCATCACCTCCGGAAGACGCACTTCCAGGTGCCCCAGGGCATCAGCGCGGACCTCATCGCGACGCTCGAGGGCTTCACGCGGCAGGACGTCGACGCCTTCGCCCTCGAGAGCCAGAAGCGGGCGGCGGCGGCCATGGAGGCTCGCGCCTTCGAGGCGTCTCTCGTGCCCGTGAAGGACCCGGAGACCGGCGCGCTGGCCCTCGACCGCGACGAGCATCCGCGGCCCGCGACGACGGCCGAGTCCCTCGCCACGCTCGCGCCGGCCTTCGAGCGCATGGGCGCCATGCCCATCGGCCCGAAGGGCGAGACCATGGACCAGATCGCGCTCCAGAAGTACCCGCAGGCCGGCGCGATCCAGCACGTGCACACGGCGGGGAACTCGAGCGGCATCGTGGACGGCGCGGCGGGCGTGCTCCTCGCGTCCAAGCGCGGCCTCGAGCGCTTCGGCCTGAAGGCGCGCGCGCGCATTCGCGCCATGGCCACCGTGGGCGCGGAGCCGGTGATCATGCTGACGGCCCCGGCGCCGGCGTCCGAGAAGGCGCTGAAGATGGCGGGCATGACGCCGGACGACATCGACCTCTGGGAGATCAACGAGGCCTTCGCCACGGTGCCGCTCCAGACCATGCGCAAGCTCGGCATCGACCGGGACAAGGTGAACGTCGCCGGCGGCGCCATCGCCCTCGGCCACCCGCTTGGCGCGACGGGCGCCATGCTACTCCAAACGGCCGTGGACGAGCTCGAGCGCCGCGACCTGCGGACGGCGCTCGTGACGCTCTGCATCGGCGGCGGCATGGGCATCGCTACCGTGCTCGAGCGCGTCTAGGCGAGCTCAGGGCGCGGGCTCGCCGGGCGGCGCGTAGCCGAGCGTCTCGAAGAGCTCCGGGCTCTGCTTCAAGTAGCGATCCCCGTTCGTCTCGGCAAAGAAGGCCTCGGCGACGCGGGGGTTGTTCTGCAGCCGGGCGTCGCCCCAGCGAAGGTTCTCGAAGGAAAAGCGCGTCCAGTCTTCGTTGATGAGGCTGATGGCCTTGATGTTCTTCGCGTAGGCGAAGGAGAAGAGGTTAACGAACCAGCTGTCCCAGGCGCGGTCGCTACGCGCCGAGATGCCCTCCGTGGGTGACGCCTCGCCGACCATCACCGGCTTTCGCTGCGCGCGCGCGAACTCGAGCACGGCGTCGAGCTCGCGGCTCGGCGTCGGCGAATACATGTGGCCGAAGAGCGAGATGCCGACCCAGTCCACGTAGTCGCTGCCGGGCCACCAGGCGGTCACGGGGCGTCCGCCGAAGGGCGTCGAGGCGTAGGAGTGCCAGACGAAGGCGACGTTCTCGACCGCTTCGGCACGCAACACGTCGACGATGCGCCGGTAGGCGGCGATGTAATCGTCCGGCTCGAGCTCGTTGTGCGGCCCGTCGAACTCGTAGCCGATGCGTAGGTAGATGGGCCGCCGGGTGCTCTTGGCACAGGCCCCGAAGGCGCGCACCACGTCGTCGTAGCGCCCGGCCGCCGTGTCCCTGGCAACGCCCCAGGTCCCCACCATCCAGAGCCCGCTCTGAAGCGCCGTGTTCGGGAAGCGATCGACGAGCTGCTGGTGGTTCTGGCGCCCGCCGGTCTCGTTCAGGAAGGTCTCCGTGAGCCCATCCGTGCTCGGAATGCCCCAGTAGGCGGCCCAGCCGCCGGGCAGCGGCGCCTCGGGAAAGCTCGCGACGTGCTCGTCGATGCCGCCGAGCGTCTGCCCGACGATGAGCAGCGTCTGCCCGGCCGGCGGCACGAAGCGCGCGCCTTCGTACTCGATGTCGAACTCGGGCTCCACGTCCCGACGAATGGAGGCGACCATGTCCTCGACGCTCGGCTCGGCCACCGGGACCGTGTCGGCCTCCACGCCCGGACCGTCTTCCATGGCTGCATCCTCGGCGCCTGCCTCGCGAAGGTCGACGGACACTGCGCCGTGGCAGCCAGCCACGAGGCACAACGCTAGCAAGGGTCGCGTATACGCCATGGCATGCGGGGTAGCATGAAGTTCCGGAGGCCGGAGGGGGACCGTCAGAGCCACGTGAGTGAACCCGGCGCCGGCACGCAGGTCAGATGCCGACGCGCGGAGGCACGAGGATGCGATGGCTCATGCCGGGGCCGCCGAGAGCACCTGGCCTGTCTCGACGGCGTGCACGAGCGCGTCGAGGCGCTTCTGCATCTCGCGCGCGAAGAAACGCAAGACGAGCCCCTCGGTGCCCGGAATGCGCCAGCGAAGCGCGAGGTGGTAGCGAAAGCGAACGCGCGTTCGGTCCGGGCCGAGCGGCTCGTAGATCCAGCTCCCGGCAAAGCGCCGCAAGAGCCAGGGGCCGCGGGTCATGCGGACGGCTACGCGCCTGGGCGGGTCGAAGGACACGTACTCGGTCTCCATGCCGCGGCCCGCCCGGTCGACGCACCACGCGCGCTCGCCGCGGGCAGCCAGCTGCGCCTCGCCCAGGAGCCGCGCCTCCTTCAGGAAGGGGTCCCTGCGCAGGCGCTGGCCGTAGTCCTGCATGAGCCAGAAGAGCGCGTCGGCTCGGGCACGCACCTCGGCTTCGCGTTCGAGCGTGGGCATGGCCAGACTCTGGGGGCCCCGCCGCGGCGCGACCATGGTCCCTTTGGGGGGGGCGCTCAGCTCTCGACGAAGCGGTGCGCGACGGGCTCCCACCAGTCGCTCGTCCCGATGAGGTCCACGATGAAGAGGGCCTCCGCCGTCGCCCGGTCCTCCCGGAGCCCCTCGCGCCGAAGCCGCCGCTCGATGTGCCGGGCGACCCAGAGCCGCGTCGCGAGCTCGCGCTTGAGCTGCGCGAAGCTGCAGTAGCTGGTCCAGTAGAGGTTCCAGACCGCGTCCTCGAGCCAATCCCGGTACATCTCCGTGGGCGTGCCCGTGGGCTCCCGGGTCTTCTCCTCGACGCGGTCGAAGGCGCTCGCCCAGGGCCGCTGCCGCTGCCCGGCGCGGCCGCCATGAAAGGCGCGTATGGCGTCGCCGAAGTAGCGCCGGGCCTCGTCGGCGCGGGTCGTGCCCTCGATTTCGACCATGCCCGTGGCGATGCGCTCCCAGGTCACGCCTTCCCCCGTGAGCGCGCCGAAGGGCGCGGCGCCGAGCGCGTCCGCTGGATCCTCGGCGGACGCCAGGGCGTCGCGAAGGGGCGTCTCGGCCTCGGCCACGTAGCGGTCGAAGCTCACCTCGAGCTCACGGGTGAGCGGCACCTCCTCGACGTGAAAAGCCGTGCGCACCTGGCCGCTCGGGTCCACGAGCGCCGGCCGCGCCGTCTCCGCCGTGAGCACCGGGCGCTCGCCCATGGTCCGGCACGGGCAGCGATGCTCCGTGGTCACCCGGCCGCCTTCCGGGGTGGCGACGAGGCCGATGGGAAAGCGATGGCAGGCGTGGGGCTTGAGCGCGCCGCCCATGGGCTGGTGGAGTGCGCAGAGATCGTCGTCGCCCAGGAAGTAGCAGCGCCCCGCCGGGTCCATGGACATCACGAAACCCTCGATGGCGTCGCTGTACTGGACCACCCGCTCGTCGACGAGGCGGAGCTTGTCGGCCTCCTTCTTCGAGAGCTCGCCGATGGCGTGAATGTCCGTGCAGCACAGCCCCGCGCCCTGGCATTGGTAGCGCACGCCCGCGCGGACGCGGAGCGGGTGAAGGCTCGTGTTCGGCGCTTTGTCGCTGGGTTCCGCTGCGTCGCTCATCGGCGCGCTCTACCAGCCCCGCGGGCCGCTGTCCTCAGAGAATCGGGCCCTCGGCCAGGTACACGACCTCGGCGCTCGCGGGCACGGCGAAATCGTCCGGCGGGTTCACCTGGTGCTCCTCGCCCTGGCACAGCCCCACCACCATGATGCCGCGGCTATCGCGGAGCGTTAACGCCACGTCCTTGAAGGTCGCCCCGGCCAGCTCCGGCGGCACCGGGCTCACGTAGAAGTTCTGCGCTCCCGCGCCCACGATGCGGCTCGTGACGTTGCCGACGCCGGGATAGGCCACGGCGTGCGCGATCATCGAGAAGCCGAGACGCCGCGTCTCGATGACCTCGTCGGCGCCGCTCGTTCGCGCGTGCTCCACGTTCTCCGCGTCGAGGATCTCCGCCACCACGTGGAGCGGCCTGCGCCGCGGCAGGTCCTTCCGGGCGAGGTAGGAGCGAATGGTGAAGAGCGTGAGCAGGGTGATGGCGTCCGCGGCCTGCGGCGAAGGCGAGCGACGCCCGATGACCACCACGTCGCCCGCGTGCGTGAGCCGCACCTTGTCGAGCTCGCTCTGCTTGGTGGGGTCGCCCTCGACCCAGACGAAGCTCGCCGGGAGCTCCGGCGGCCGCTCGCCGGGGCCCACGAGCACCACCTGGCGCACGTCCGCGTCGATCTCCTCGACCAGCTCCTTCAGCAGCAGCGACGCCCCGGGCTCGTAGCCACACACCACGACATGGTCGACGTATCCGCTCATACGAAAGGACTCCTCGCGGATGGAGAGCACCGCGTTCAAGAGGCTGTGGCCGACGATGCCGGCGAAGAGCGCGAGGGTGAACATGCCCCCGACCATCAGCGCGCCGGCGACCACGCGGCCGAGGTCCGTGACCGGCGTGATGTCGCCGTAGCCCACGGTGGTGATCGTCACGAGGGCCCACCAGAGCCCCTCGCCCACGGAACCGATGGCCCCCGGCGCACCGCGCTCGACGAGAAAGAGGCTGATGCCGCCGACGACGGTCTCCACGGCGAGCACGGTGAAGGCGAAGGCGAAGAGCACCTTGTCCGCGCGGAAGGCCGTGACGAGGCCCTCGAAGGGGTTGCCGTAGCGAAAGACCCGCGCCGTCTTCACGAGCCGGAGCAGCCGGAAGGCGCGGAGCCCGCGGAGCTGCGGCACCACCGCGAGCACGGTGATGAGGTCCACGAGCATGAGCGGCTGAAGCATCAGCATGAGGCGACCGAGCACCTGCGCGCGGAGGCGCCGGAAGGGGCCCAGCTGAAAGACCGCGAGCTCCGGCGGCCGGTAGCTGGCGACGCGCAGGAAGAGCTCGAGCGCGAAGGCGACGAGGATCGCCTTGTCCAGCGCCGCGAGGCTGCGACCGAGCGGGGAGCTGCGGTCGATGGCGCCTTCCGCGACCAGGAGGCCCACGCTCACCAGCACGAGGAGCCACACGGCCGCCTCGACGCCTTGGTAGGCGCGGGTGGTCGGGCGATGGAACGCATCATGGAGCCAGTCGCCCACGGTGGGACGCTATCCGATCCGCGCGCTTTGCTCGCGTTCTTGGTGCGATCAGACCGCGTAGCCGAGCACGAGACCCCGGGCGAGGAGCGTCCAGCCGTCGACGAGCACGAAGAGCAGGAGCTTGAAGGGCAGGCTCACGGTCGTCGGCGAGAGCATGTGCATGCCGAGGGCGAGGAGCACGTTGGCCACGACCATGTCGATGACGAGGAAGGGCAGGAAGACCAGAAAGCCAATCTGAAAGGCCTCGCTCAGCTCGCTCACGAGAAAGGCCGGGAGCACCACGAGGAAGTCCTCGGCGCCCACGTCGCCGCGCCGGTCCGGCGCCCGCGTGCGACGCGCGAGGTCGACGAAGAGCGCCTGCTCCCGGTCGCCGGCGTGGCGGGCCAGGAACTCCCGGAGCGGCTCCTTGCCCGCGTCGAAGGCCTCGCGGAGCGCCGTGAGCTCGTCGGGTCCGGCGCTGCCCGCGGGATCCACGCGGGCCACCGCCGGCCCCGCGGCCTCGGCCATGTCCTCGCCCACGGGCGTCATCACGTAGAGCGTGAGGATGAGCGAGAGGCCGGTGATCACCGTACCGGACGGCACCTGGCCGGTGCCAAGACCGTTGCGGAGGATCGAGAGCACCACGCTGATCTTCACGAAACTCGTCGCCACCACGAAGGCAAAGGGCAAGAGCGAGAGGCCCGCGAGGAGGAGAAGCGCCGCGATGGGCTGCTCGGACATCGAGCGAGAGCATCCGCGGGCGACGGTGATGGGGTCAATGCCCGTCCCGCTCGGCTGGAAACGGAAGCGCGCGCGTGCCGTACTGCGCTCCGTGCCGCGTCGGCTCGGACTCGCCCTCGTCGCTACCGCCTTCGCGGTGGGCGCCCTCGCGCGCGCGCCGGCGGCCGCCGAGTCGCCGGCGCGCCCGTTCACGCTCGGCGCGCGCCTCGACAACGACGTCTTCGGTGACTCGGACCGCTACTTCACGAACCTCTTCGCGCTCACCTTCGACGCGCGCCTCGCCACGCTCCCGCTGCGCCGCTGGGGCCCGAGCGCCCTCAGCCTCGACGTCGCCGTCGTGCAGTCCATCTACACGCCGCGCTTTTTGCGCCTGCCGGCCCCGACCTGGGGCGACCGGCCCTACGCCGGGTGGTTGCGCGGGCGCCTCGGGGCGCTGCTGCAGGGTCAGCGCGACGCGCTCGGCCTGTACCTGAGCGCCGGCGTCGTGGGCCCCGGCGCGCTCGGCCGGCAGACGCAGCGGGCCGTGCACACGGTGCTGGGCATCTACCAGCCGGAAGGCTGGGACACGCAGCTTCCGAACCGGCTCAGCGTGCAGGTGGCCCTCGAGCGGGCGCACCTGCGTGGCGGCGCCTTCGGGGACGGCGGGCGGGCCGGCGCGGGCGTCTGGGGCGCGACGGACCTCGGCACCATCCGGCAGGAGGCTGCGGCCGGCGCCGGCACCTTCGTGAGCTGGCGCCTGCCGGACCTCGAGAGCGTGGCGGTGTTCTCGCCACGTCTCGCGGCGCCGGCCTACGGGTCGCCGGACCGCGTCGGCTTGGCCTTCGCGGGAGCCTACGTGCAGCGCCTGGTGCTCTTCGACCATCTGCTCGAGACGCGGCCGCCCGCGGTGAACCACGACGTGGAGGGCGCGCCGGTGCTCCACGAGCTTCGGCTGGTGGCGATCCTGCGCTACCGGCGCCTGCGCATCCGCTACGCGCAAATCGTCCAGTCGCGCGTGTTCGAGCGCCAGCGGCGCGCGCACATCTGGGGCATCGCCGAGGTGTCCTTGAGCTTCTGACTCTCGCCCTTCGGGACCCCTACAGCTTCAGGTCGTCCTGCCGTTCGCACGAAGGGTGGGACGGTCCATGGTGAAGACACGGGGAGGCGCCCGAGCGCTGCTTAGGCTCTTGCGGGGCGGCCGGAAGAGCGCGCCCGCGCCGGTCACGACCGACCGTTCGGAGCCGCGGCGCAAGAGCACGCCGCCGCGCGCGCTTCGTCGCTTTTTTGACCGGGGATCGGCGAGCCCGGAAGGTCGGCGCATGCCCTCCGAAGAACGCGCCGAGCTCCGAGGCACGACCCTCGACGGTCGCTGGGCGCTCGGAGCGTGCATCGGCGTGGGCGGCACGGGCGTCGTCTTCGAGGCTACGCGGCTGCGCGACGGGCACCGCTGCGTGGTCAAGACCCTGCGTCCCGTCTACGCCTACAATCGGGACCTTTGCCGCCGGCTTCGGCGCGAGGCCGAGGTCGCCCGGCGCGTGGCGCATCCGGCCGTGGTCCCGGCCATCGGCGAGGGCACGCTGGACGACGGTTCGCCCTACGTCGTGCTCGAGCGCATTCACGGCGAGGGCCTGCACCGGGTCCTCCGTCGCCTCGGCACGCTGCCCGAAGACGAGGTCGCGGCCATCGCCCTGCGCGTGCTCGACGTGCTCCAGCACGCGCACGCGGCGGGCTACGTGCACCGCGACGTGAAACCCGAGCACATCGTGCTCGAGGCGCTGCCGGACGGCACGCTGGGCTTTCACCTGCTCGACTTCGGCGTCTGCGCCGCGGACTCCGCCCCCCAGGGGGAGCGCGAGCGCGAGCGGGGCCGGGTCTTCGGGACGCCGAGCTACGTGTCGCCGGAGCAGGCGAGCGGAAACCCGGACGTGGACGGCCGCGCGGACCTCTTTGGCCTCGGCATCGTGCTCTTCGAGGCGCTCACCGGGCGCCTGCCCTTCAGCGGCGCCAACGTCACGGCGCTGCTCCGCCGGATCATCCGCGAAGACGCGCCGCGGCTCGCGCACGTGGCAGAGACCTCGCCGGCCATGGACGCGGTGGTGGCCCGGCTCCTCGGCCGCGCGCAGGACGACCGCTACGCCAACGCCCGCGCGGCGGGCCGCGCGCTCCGGACCATCTGTGGCGACCGGGCCGAGGCCGAGGCCCGCCTCCTCGCCCGGCTCACGAGCGCCGAGGAGCGCCAGGACGAGCTTCCGACGCGCGTCGAGCTCACCGCCGCTTGACGCTGCGCGGGGTATAGTGGCGGCGCATGCGCGTCTGCATCGTCCGCCACAGCACCGCCATCGACCTTTACGAGGCCGCGAGCGACGACGCGCGCTGGCTGACCGCCGAGGGCCGGGCCCGCGCAGGGCGCGTCGGCGCGCTGCTCGGCGAGCGCCTCCGCCCGACGCACATGTTCGCGAGCCCGCTCGTTCGTGCGGTGCAGACCGCCGAGATCCTGGCCGGCGCCCTCGGCTACGAGGGCGCCTTGCCTTCCGTGACGGCGCTCGGTCCGGAGCGCGGAACGACGGCGCAGGCGCTCGCGGTTCTCGAGGGCCTGCCGCGCCGGGCCGAGGTCGTGCTCGTGAGCCACGAACCGCGCGTGCGCCTCATCGCCGGGCAGCTCCTCGGCGTCGATCGCGTGCCCGGCTTCCGTACCTGCTCGGCCTGTATCCTCGACGGCGCCCCGGACGAGGGCCGCTTCGCCTTCTGGGTCGACCCGGTGGCGCTCCGGGTCGTCGACTCACTTGCTGAAGTCTCGAGCTGAGCCGTCTGAGCCGCGCGAAGCTCCTCGTGATACGTGAAGAGTGGCCGGGCGAAGACCCGGCGGACGGCCGGAGGCCGATGTGATCAGACTTGCTTACGGAACCGGCGCGCTCGCGCTGGTCGTCGCGTGCGGCCAGAGTGGCCCGCGCCCGGCCGACGACCTCGGCATGGACCTGCGCGTGGGCGTGGACGCCGGGCCGGCGGACGCGGGCCTGGACCTGGCACCGCCGGACCTCGGACCGGACCTGGTGATGGTGCCGGACCTGGGACCGGACCTGCCGGACATGGCGCCGGACATGCCGGACATGGAGCCGGACCTGGGCCCGCCGGACCCCTGCTTCGATGGCGTCCGCAACGGCGACGAGACCGACGTGGACTGCGGCGGAGAGGTCTGCGAAGCGCGCTGCGGGGACGCGCTTCGCTGCGACATCAGCGCCGACTGCGCGAGCGCCGTGTGCATTGGCGGCGAATGCCAGGCGCCGACCTGCCGCGACGGAATCGCCAACGGCGACGAGACCGGTGCCGATTGCGGCGGACCCAGCTGCCCGGGCTGCGGCCTCGGCGAGGGCTGCCTGGCCATGAGCGATTGCGCCATGGGCCGCTGCGAGGGCGAGTTCTGCGTGGCGGAGCACTGCTTCGACGGCGAGACGAACGTTACGGAGACGGACGTGGACTGCGGCGGCGGCGACTGCGCCCCCTGCGCCCTCGGCCTGCGCTGCGCGGTGCTGAGCGACTGCCTGAGCGGCGACTGCGTGGACGGCTTCTGCCTGAGCGCGCTCTGCCTGAACGGCATGCTGGACCCGGGCGAGGTCGACGTGGATTGCGGCGGCCCGGAGTGCCCGGGGTGCCCGGACGGCACGGCCTGCACGCTCCCCGAGGACTGCCTCTCGGACCGCTGCGACGCCGGGAGCTGCACGAGCTGCGAGGATGAGGTCCAGAACGGCACGGAAACGGACGTGGACTGCGGCGGCACGGACTGCCGCCCCTGCGCCGGCGGCGACATGTGCGCCGCGCCCACGGACTGCATCTCGCTGACCTGCACCGCCGGCGTCTGCGAGGGGGCCTCGACCTTTTACCAGGAGGACTTCGGCGCCGGCGACGGCGGCTGGACCAGCGGCGGTACCGGTAGCAGCTGGGCCTACGGCATGCCCTCGACGGCGACGCTCACCGGCGCCTTCTCGGGCACGAGCGTCTGGGTCACGAACCCGAGCGGCAACTACAACAACAACGAGGACTCCTTCGTTGAGTCGCCGAGCTTCGATCTCAGCGGCACGACGGTGGACCCGCTCATCGAGCTCGCGGTCATTTACGAGACCGAGAGCGGCTTCGACGGGATGCGCCTCGAGATGAGCCTCGCCGGGGGCGCATGGACGACCGTCGGCTCGGAAGAAGACCCCGATTGGTACCCGGCCTCGGCCTTCGGCGCCGGTGACGAGTGGGACGGCAGCTCCGGAGGCTGGCGCGTGCTCCGCAACACGCTGGTCGGCGCGGCCGGTGAAGCCGATGTACGCCTCCGCCTCTTCTTCGACAGCGACGGGAGCAGCGTCGACGAAGGCGTGGCCTTCGACGATCTGCGCGTCTTCGAGGACACCTGCACCAACGGTCTGCTCGACGCGGGCGAGGGCGACGTGGACTGTGGCGGTGACTGCGACCCCTGCGCGGACGGCCTGAGCTGCACGCTGCCCGCGCAGTGCGAGTCCGGGCGCTGCGAGATGGGCACCTGCACGAGCTGCGAGGACGGCATCCTGAACGGCGGCGAGCTGGCCATCGACTGCGCCGGCGGCGGCTGCGGACTTTGCCCCTCGGGCACGGCGTGCACCGGGCCGGCCATCTGCGCTTCGGGTATGTGCGACATGATGGTGTGTACGACGCCGGCCGCCTTCCTCGACGTGGACTTCGAAGCCGACGCGGGAGGCTTCACCGTGGGCGGCACGGCGGCGAGCTGGGCGCGGGGCGCGCCGGCGGGCACGGTCATCGACCGCGCAGCGAACGGCGCGAACGCTTTCGTCACGAACCTCACCGGCGACTACAACGACAACGAAGGCTCCTTCCTCGAGTCGCCGCCCATGGATCTCCGTGGCGCAGGCGGGGACCCGATCCTGAGCTTCAACCTCTGGCACGTCACCGAATCCTGCTGCGACGAAGGCTTCGTCGAGGTGAGCACGGACGGCGGCATGACCTACACCAAGGTGCTCGCCGCTCCCGGCGCCGAAGGCTGGTACAACGACACGGGCAACCAGTGGTGGGACGGCGACAGCGGCGGCTGGACCGCCGTGTCGACGCAGCTCACGGGCACGGACGGCTTCGCCGACGTGAGGCTCCGATTCGGCTTCTCCTCGGACGGTTCGGTGACCGAAGAGGGCTTCGCCATCGTCGACGTGCGTGTGGCCGCGCCGCAGCCGGACCTCGAGACGACCATCGTCGAGAGCGCCACGTCCTGCCGCGCCGGGGAGATCCAGGTCACGAACGTGGGCACCGCGGAGACGCTGCAGTTCGACCTCACGACGCTCGTGGACGGCGTGCCCTCCGTGCGCACGGTGAGGACACGCCTGGACCCCGGGGACACCTTCCGCACGACCACGGCGGCGACGACGACGCTTGGCGCCTTCGTCACCGCGGCCGGGGACACGAACGCCGCGAACGACGCAGACTCGCTCAGCGTGCGCGCGCCCATCGTGGTCACGGCGACGGCGCGCTACGTCGAGGACTTCGAGACGAACCCCGGCGGCTGGCTCGTGAGCGGGACCAACGCCGACTGGACCTGGGGCGTGGTGCCGACGACCGGCGGCACCTTCATCCGGAGCGCCGACTCGGGAAGCCGGGCCTTCGTGACCGCGCCGGGCGCGGACTACCAGGCCGACCAGAACTCGCAGCTGACGAGCCCCTGCTTCGACACCTCGGCGTTCACCACGGACCCGGAGATCTCCTTCTCCCGGCTCTTCGAGCTGGAGTCGACGAACGACAACGTCTTCGTCGAGGTCAGCACGGACGGCGGCGCGACCTGGGCCAAGCTCGGCGCCTTCGGCACGGGCACGGGCTGGTACAACGACTTGAGCGGCAACTTCTGGGATGGCCTGAGCGGCTTCCCGAACGCCTGGGCGCGCGCCTCGAACACGCTGACCGGCGCCGCCGGCCAGGACGACGTGCGCGTGCGCTTCGTGATGGTGAGCAACGCGGCCTCCATCGAAGAAGACGGCTTCGGCCTCGACGACGTGATCCTCCAATGACCGCCAAGACCCTCTCGCTCACCCTCGTCGCCCTGCTGGGCGTATCGGCCACGACCCGCGCACAAGCGCCGCTCCTGAGCGGGCTCGGCGGACCGCGCGACTACGGCACCGAGTGCCTCTTTCGCAACGACGACGGCTCGTCGCTGCCCATCGATCTCACGCCGGCCTTTCCGTCGGGCCTCCAGTTCTTCGACGGCACCTTCACGCAGGTCTACGTCAACACGAACGGCAACCTGACCTTCGGCGGACCGCTGCGGACCTTCACGCCGGACCCCTTCCCCATCGCCTCGCAGCCGATGATCGCGCCCTACTGGGCCGACGTGGACATTCGCCAGCCGCCCGGGACGACGGAGTGCACGACGGGCCTTTCGAGCGTCTGCCCCGCCGACGCCGAAGACGGCAACACCGTGTGGTGGACCCTCGAACCGGGCCGCATGGTCGTGACCTGGGACGAGGTGGGCTACTTCAGCTGCCGCAACGACCTCCGCATGAACTTCCAGCTGCTGCTCACGGCGCTGCCGACCTGCGGCGACGGGGCGACGGACTTCGACGTGGAGTTCCGCTTCAACCGCTGCGAGTGGGAGACCGGCGAGGCCTCCGGCGGCACGGATGGCTTCGGCGGTACGCAGGCCCAGTCGGGCTTCGATGCGGGCAACCTGACGGACTTCGTGGCGCTCCCCGGCTCGCGCACGCCGGGCATCGCCGACGCGCTCTGCACCGGCTCGAACCTGCCGCGGCCCGAGGCCGGCGTGTGGCGCTTTCAGATTCGCCGCGGCGAGGTGCTCTGCCCCGAAGCCGGCGACGCCTGCGACACCGGGGAGGCCGGCGTCTGCGCCACGGGGGTCATCCAGTGCGACGACCCCGCCGCGGGCGGCGGCACCTTTTGCCAGCCCGTGGCCGCGGCCGGGAGCGAGGTCTGCAACGCCCTCGACGACGACTGCGACGGAGCCGTGGACGAAGGCGAGGACATCTGCGGAAGCGGGCCGAGCGTCTGCGACCGGGGCGCCTGCATCGACGTGTGCTTCGAGGGCGGATGCCCGCCAGGCTTCGGCTGCAACGCGGAGGGCCGGTGCATCGAAGACGGCTGCGAAGGCGTCGAGTGCCCCGGCGGCCAGCGCTGCCGCGCCGGCGAGTGCGTCGACGCCTGCGTGGGCATTCGCTGTCCCCTCGGGCAGGACTGCTTCGCCGGCCGCTGCCTGGACCTCTGCGAAGGCATCTTCTGCGACCCGGAGTGCACCGTCTGCGACGCCGGCGAGTGCATCGACCGCTGCTCCGGCGACGAGGAGTGCGCGCGCGACGAAGCCTGCGTGTCCGGCGCGTGCGTCGCCCGGAGCTGCCTCGGCGTGACCTGCGAGGACGGCTTCGTATGCGACCCGGAGCTCGGCTGCATCGCCAACTGCGCCGGCGTGCGCTGCCCGCGCGGCGAGCTCTGCCGCGACGGCATGTGCATCCCGGAGCGCGAAGCCAGCGAGCCGGACATGGGCCCCGGCGACATGGGCGCCGACATGGGCCCGGAGCCTGAGCCGGACATGGGCGTGGCCGACCTCGGCGCGCCCGACATGGCGGTGGAGCGCGCGGACCTCGGGACGCCCAGGGGCCGGCCCTCGTCGGGCTGCACCGCGGCCACGGGCGCGACGGCCTGGCCCCTGGTGCTGCTCCTGCTGGCCCGGCGCCGGCGCCGGCGGATCCATCAATGAATCGAAGCCGCGGACGGCGATAGCCGATTGCGTGACGCTTGCGTCACGCACCATCCGGCCGCGCGCCCGATAACGTCGTATTCGCTCTGCCTGTCGGACATAGACTCCCCAATCCGCGGACGGATGCGGTAACGCATTGATCGGCGGGCAAGTAGGTCCGCCGAGGGTGGACTAGACTTATGACGAAGACTTCTTTGATACGTGCGCTTGCGTGTGTAGCGGCGCTCAGCGTCGCCGCGTGTGGCGACGACAGTGGCGGCGACGTGGACATGTCCGAGGACATGGTCACCGTGGACAGCCCCATGGATGACGGCGTGCAAGACGCCGGGCCGGACATGGCGCCGGACCCTTGCGAGGACATCGCGCAATGCGCCGCCGAAGGCGTGGCCTGCGCCGGCGACGTGCTCACGACCTGCGCGCCGGACGCGAACGGCTGCCTCGTCGAGACGACGGACGACTGCGCCGCGACGGACGGGGGCTTTTGCGACGACGACGCCACGCCGCCGGTGTGCGCCGTGGACCCCTGCGCCGGGCTGACGCTCTGCGACGCCGAAGACCGCGCGTGCGACGAGAGCAGGCTGGTGGTCTGCGCCATGAACGCGGACGGCTGCCTCGTGGAGACCATGACGGACTGCGCTGCGGACGGCGGCATCTGCGACACCGGCGGCGAGATGCCCGTGTGCGCGACGCCGGCGGACCCCTGCGCGGGCATCACCGTGTGCGCCGCCGAAGGGGCGCTCTGCGTGGGCGATACGCTCACCGTGTGCGCCCCGGATGCCTTCGGCTGCCTCGCCGAGACGGCGACGCCATGCATCGACTTCGACAACCCGGACGCCTCTTGCGACGACACCACGACGGCGACGTGCATCGACGGCGCCGAGTGCGCCGGCGACGATCTCTGTGACGCCGCCGGCACGAGCTGCGACGGGCCCGTGCTCACCAGCTGCGCCCCGGATGCCTTCGGCTGCCTTCGGGAGACCGAGGTCGACTGCTCCGGCGGCGTGATGTTCGGCTTCTGCGACGCGAGCGGCGCGAGCGCCTCCTGTGGCGTGGCGCCGGTGGACCCCTGCCGGGGGCTCACGGAGTGCGCCGCCGAAGGCCGGAGCTGCAGCGCCGACACGCTTGCCATCTGTGCGCCGGACGCCGCGGGCTGCCTGCTCGAGACGCCGACGGATTGCACGGTGACGGATGCCATCTGCGACCCGGCAGACCCGGCCCTGTGCACGCAGGTGCCCTGCCCGGCCGCACGCACCGTGGTGGATTGCACCGCCGGTACGCTCTCCTTCGACACGGCGATGGGCACGACCTTCTTCGACGGCAACGCCTGCGACGCGACGGGGAGTTACGCCGCGGCCGAGTCGGCCTTCACCTTCCTCCCGACGGACGACGTGCGCGTGACGTTCGCGGCCATGGCCGCGCCGGGGACGACGGACGACTACCAGCTCTTCGTGCTCGAGGGCACGGAGGCGGCCAATAGCTGCGACGACACGAGCGCCTGCCTGGGCTCGGACGAGCGCGAGGGCGCGGATAGCCTCGTGACCCTCGACTTGCGCGCCGGATCACGCAGCCACGTGCTCTACGACCTCGCGGCCGCCGCCGGCCCGACGACGACCGTGGACATCGCCGTGACCTGCGAGGTCCCGGTCTGCGGCGACGGCGCCGTGGGCGCCTTCGAGGCCTGCGACGACGGCAACATGATGGACGGCGACGGCTGCTCCGCCGGTTGCACCATCGAAGGCGGCTTCGACTGCACGGGCATGCCGAGCATGTGCGCGCCGCTCTGCTCGAACGGCGTTCTCGACGCGGGCGAGGCCTGCGACGACGGCAACGCCGCGGACATGGACGGCTGCTCTGCCGCTTGCACCATCGAGGCGGGCTTCGGCTGCACCGTGGGTCCGCCGAGCGTCTGCACGCCGCTTTGCGGCAACGGCACCATCGACACCGGCGAGACCTGTGACGACGGCAACACGGTGGACGCCGACGGCTGCACGAGCTGCCGCACGGACATCCCGAGCGCGCGTCCGGCGCTGACGCTCTCGGGCAGCATCGACGCCACGGACCCGCTCTTCGCGCGGCCCGGTGAGTCGTGCACGGGCTCGAGCGTGGACCGGCACTACGACACCTTCGACGTCATCAACCCCACGGGGAGCGCCATCGACGTCGAGGTGGCTGCCATTTGGAGCGTAGGCGAGGACGGTTACCTCTTCATCTACGAGGCGCCCTTCGACCCGGCGATGCCCCTCACGAACTGCCTCATCGGAGACGACGATGACCCGGTCATCGGGACGGACGGGAGCACACTGACCTTCACGGCAGAACCGATGACCGACTACGTCGTGGTCGCCGCATCCTTCAGTGCCCTCGACCCCATCGGCGCATACACCGTCGACCTGAACCCGATCGTATGCGGGGACGGACTGGTCGAAGCGGACGAAGACTGCGACGACGGGAACACCGCGACGGGCGACGGCTGCAGCGACGCCTGCGAGGTCGAGGCAAGCTTCGAGTGTACCGGCGAGCCGAGCGTGTGCCTGTCGACGTGCGATGGCACCTTGGACCTCCTCGAAGCCTGCGACGACGGCAACATCGTTACAGGGGACGGCTGTGACATGTGCATGGTCGAGTCGGGCTTTCTCTGCCGGAGCACCGGATGCGAGGCGACAAGCTGCGGCAACTCCACTACCGAGCTCGGCGAGAGCTGCGACGACGGGAACACGACCACCGGGGACGGGTGCAACCTCTGCGCGGACGAGATCCCGGCGGCCGGTGCGGCGGCTCTCACGATCACCGGGTCCATCGACACTACGGACCCTCAGTACGACCGGACGGACTCGGGTTGCCTTCCCGGCGTATTCTCGACTCCGGCGATCGACCACTACTTTGATGAGTACTACGTCACGAACTCGACTGGCGCGGCGGTGGACATCGACGTGATCGCGAGCTGGACCGGCGTGGGAGCTGACGGTTTTCTCTTCGTCTACGACCCGGCGACCTGGGAGCCGGCCTTCCCCGAAAACGGATGCTTGGAAGGCAATGACGATGCGCTCGTGGCCGGCATTGCGGGCTCCGAGATTCTGGGCCTGAACATGCCCGCAGGCGCGGAGTACGTGATCGTTGCGACAACCTTCGATCCGGACGATGCGATCGGCAGCTACACCATCGACGTGACCTCCGCGACGCCCGCTCCCTGAGCGACGCGACGTCTCAACGCGCAACGGGCGCGTCGGCTTCGGCCGGCGCGCCCGTTGCCGTTTCGGCGCCGAGGCAACGCTCCCGCGGCGCTCCGGGAACGCGCCGCAGAGCTCAGCGGCGACGGCGGGCGACGAGGCCCGCGAGCAGGAAGACGCCCGCGGCGCCCGCACCGCCGCCCGCGGCGCAGCCGCCGCCCTTGGCGAGGAAGAACTCGACGTCTTCCGCGGCGCCGGCGCCCATGTCCGGCGTGCCGGCATCGGCGGGGCCGCCATCTTCGGCGCCGGCGTCGCTGATGCCCCCGTCGTCCGTGCCGCCATCGCCGGCGCCCGCGTCGTCACCCATGTCTTGCGCCGCCACCGGCGCGGCGAGGGCGAGGAGCGTGAGCAGGAGAAGCGGGGCGCGCATGCGGCGCACGCTAGCAGACCGCGCGCCCGGGTCGAAAAGGCCGGCGCAGGCGGCCCCTGGCGCCCGAGAACGATGTTGACAGGCCTCCGGCGCCGCACATACTTCCGCTCCCTCAAGCCGATGTAGCTCAGGTGGCTAGAGCGGGCGTTTCATACGCGCTAGGTCGCTGGTTCGACTCCAGCCATCGGCACCCGGCCTCCCCGGCCGCGACCCAGAGGGTCGAATGCGGGCGGACTCCTCCAGCGGGTCCGCCCGTTTTCGTTGGTGGTGACGGAACCGGAGACCGGCCCGCTTGCACGCTCACAGTGCCG
>JBCCAW010000202.1:0-9301 GCA_039814655.1 Myxococcota bacterium
CGAGGCCATGCTCGCCGGCCTCGCGCTGGCGGCGCGAGTCACCGTGGTCGTCGCGCCCCGGCGCCGGGGTCCCATGGTGCAGCTCGAGGACGCGCGCGTGGAACTCGCGGGCGCGCATGCGCGGCTCCGCGCGCTCCAGGCCGCCCGCCTCGCCTCGGACCCGCGCGCCGAGTCCGCCCTGCGGCTCCTGGCCCTTCACGTCGTCGGGTACCTCGAGGAGGAGGGCACCGTGTCGCGCGCCATGCATCTGGCCGCGCTGCGCGCGCTCATGACCCCGTGAGCGACGCGCAGGTCCCCGCAGCGCGCCGGGGTCTGGTACCTTCGGGACCGCCGTGGTGCGACTGCCGAGCGAGCTGCCGGAGTACGGGGAACGCCTCGGGGACCGCTATCGCATCGACGCCGAGATCGCCCGCGGCGGCGTCGGCGTGGTCTTCCGGGCCATGGACCTAGAGCAGAAGCGCCCTGTCGCGGTCAAAGTGCTCCCCGCGAGCCTGGACCGCGGGAGCAAACGCGCGCGCTTTCTTCGGGAGGTACGCCACGCCTCGGAGGTCACGCACCCGCACCTCGTGCAGGTCCAGGACGCCGGCTTCTTCGCGGGGCAACGTCCCTTCCTCGTGATGGAGCTGCTCGAGGGACGCTCGCTGCACACGCAGGTGCGCAACGTCGGTCCGCTGACGCCGGCGCGGGCCTGCGTCGTCGCGGCCCAGGCCGCGAGCGCCGTGGCCGCCCTGCACGACGTGGGGCTGCTGCACCGGGACGTGAAGCCGGCGAACGTGTTCCTGCTGCAGGGAGACCGCGTGCACGCCAAGCTCATCGACCTGGGCATGAGCAAGCGCGTCGGCGACGGCGACCCGTCCGTGACGGCGCCGGGCAAGGTCATCGGCACACCTTCCTACATGGCCCCGGAGGTGTTACGCGGGCAAAACGTGGGGCCGGCCGCGGACGTCTTCGGCATCGGCCAAACGCTCTACGAGAGCCTGACGGGGACGCCCATGATCGCGCCGAGGAGAGACATCGCCGCGACCTTCGAGGCGGTACTCCAGGAGCCCGTCCGGGTCCCGAGCACGCGGCGACCGGACGTGCCCGCGGCCGTGGACGAGGTGGTGCGCCGCGCTTGCGCGAAGAACCCGGCACACCGCTACGCCAGCGCGCTCGCGCTCATGGACGCCTGCGAAGAGGCCGGGCGCCGCGCGGCAGCCCACGACGCGCAGCGGGACGCGGGCGGCGCCTACGAGGAGCTTCCTTGAGGCACGCAGCGAGGCCGCAGGCCGAGGGACGGCCTTGAGCGCCACCTTCCTCGATCGCGTGCCCACGCCCTCGCGGCCTGCGCGGTACCTGGCCCGGGACGTGGAGACCGTGGGCGGCCTCTTCCTTGCGCGCGCGGCGCGGGACCCGGCGCGCGTGGCCTTTCGGAGCAAGGACCTGGGTGGCTGGCGCCCGACGACCTGGCGAGCCTTTGCGGCTCAGGCGGAGGCCCTCGCGAGCTGGCTCATCGCCGCCGGCGTCGCGCCCGGCGAGAAGGTGTGCATCGTCGGGAGCACGCGGGCCGCCTGGTGCATCACGGACATCGCGGGGCACCTCGCGGGCGCCGTGACGCTCGGCGCCTACCCGACGCTCACGGCCGACCAGCTCGCCTACATCGTGGACCACGCGGACGCCGTAGTCGTGGCCGTGGAGGGCGCCGACGACCTGGCCAAGCTTCGCGCTCAGCGGGCGCGGCTGACCCAGGTGCGCCGGGTGCTGCTCTGGGACCATGAGGGCGTAGAGCTCGGCGACGACGGCTGGGTCGTGCCCCTGGCGGACGCGCTCGAGACCGTGCCTCAGGGGGACGCGCTCGCGGCACGACGCGGCACGCGCCACGGCGAGGACACGGCCATCATCGTCTACACGAGCGGCACGACGGGTCCGCCCAAGGGCGCGATGATCAGCCACGACAACGTTCTCGCCGTGCTCCGGGAGCAGCGCGTGACCGTCCAGCTCGAAGAAGACGACGTCTCCTTCGCGTTTCTGCCCATGGCGCACGTGGCCGAGCGCATTCTGGGCTTCTACGGGCGCATCGACGCGGGCATCGAGACCTGCTTCGCCAGCAGCATTCCGCAGGTACTGAGCGAGGTGCAGGAGGTGCGACCGACGCTCTTCGGGAGCGTGCCGCGCGTGTTCGAGAAAGCCTACGCGCGGGTGCGGGCGCAGGTGGATGCCGCGCCCCGGGCCCGGCAGCGCGTGTTCCGCTGGGCCGAGGCGACGGGTCGCGAGGTCGTGCGGCGCTGGCAGGCGGGAGAGCGTGTGCCGCCCTGGCTTCGCGCCCAGCACGCGGTCGCCGACCGCCTCGTCTTTGCGAAGCTGCGCGCGGTCTTCGGAGGCCGCGTGCGGCACATGGTGACCGGCGCCGCCCCTATCGCGCCGGAGATCCTGACCTTCTTCTGGGCGGCGGGCTTTCGCATCTACGAGGTCTACGGGATGACCGAGTCCACGGTGGTGACCCACGCCAACCGCCCGGGCTCCGTGCGCCTCGGCTCCGTGGGTCGGGCGCTCCCCTTCGTGGAGGAGCGCCTCGCCGAGGACGGGGAGATCTTGCTCCGTGGGCCCATGGTCTTTCAGGGCTACTACAAGAACGAAGCGGCCACGCGCGAGGCTGTGGACGCCGAGGGGTGGCTGCATACCGGCGACATCGGGGAGCACGACGAGCAGGGCTACCTGCGCATCAAGGACCGGAAGAAGCACGTCATCATCACCGCCGGTGGCAAGAACCTGACCCCCGCGAACATCGAGCAGACGCTCAAGGCCGCCGACCCCCTGCTCGGGCACGTGCACGTGCACGGGGACCGGCGCCCGTACCTCACGGCGCTGGTCACCGTGGGCAGCGCCGAGGCCGTGGACTGGGCGGAGCGGCGGGGTCTGGTCCCGGCAGAGGAAGCGGAGGCGATTCGGGCGGAGCTCGCGGCGACCCCGCTCGCGACGCCGGAGGGCCTGCCGGCGCTGATGCAGCGCGTGGTCGACGACGGGACGCTCCGGGACCGCATCGTCAGCGCCGTGCGCGACGCGAACACACGCCTCGCGCGCGTCGAGACCATCAAGCGCGTCGCCCTACTCGACCGGGAGCTGAGCGTGGCCGAGGACGAGCTCACGCCCACGCTCAAGGTGAAGCGGAAGAACGTGGAGGCGAAACACGCGGCCGTCTTCGACCGGCTCTACGACGACGCGGCCTTCGGGCTGAAGATCTGACCCGCGGCCGCAAAGCCCCGCCGTAGCGAACGGAGGCGGACACGGACACGGAAACGGAAACGGAAACGGAGGCGGAAACGGGGGAGTGCGGGCCCGGCCGCCGACGCCAACCGACGCGGCGCTCAGGCCCGCTTCGTAGCGCCTGCGACCTGGCTGCTCCGCGGGGACGCACCGGCGGCTCGGAGCAGGCCGGCCCAGCCCCGGGCTTGGCCCGGCGTGAGCAGCTCGAGGTGACCCTCGAGGTAGCGCTCCGCCACGTTGACGTTCGTGCGGAAGCCCTCCCCGCTCCAGACGCCGATGCGCTTCACGAGCTCCGTCTTGCGCGGGCCGGCGCCCCTCAGCTCCGGACCAAGGCGCAGGACGTGGCCGCGCTCGCGCCAGAGCGCGCGGAAGCGGAGCGTGTCCTCGGCCGGGATCTCGCCCTCGCGGGCGCGCCGGAGCGCGGCCGGGCCCGGGGCGGCGTGCGCCGGGTAGAGCGCGCCAAAGGGCCACCGCTCCGGCGAGAGCTCACCGAGCCGGGGCGCCTCGGCGAACCATTCCGCCGCGCTCGCCGGCGCGTCGCCCACAGCCACCAGGCGTTCGGCCACCGCGGCATCGAGGGCCGCGGGCCGATAGCGGTCGATGCGGAGCGCGGCCGCGGGAGGGAGCTCGGCGGCGAGCCGGGCGATGGCCTCGCGGTCGTCCTCGCCCACGTAGGCCACGCGGACCGAACGCGGCGGGCCGGGCAGCGAGAGCGTGCGTAGCTCGCGGGCGTCGGTCACCCCCACGTGGGCGAGCGCGGGCAGCGGGGCCGTGCTCCCCCGCTCACCGGTCGGGCTGGCGTGCGCGAGATCGAGCTCTTCGAGCCCCTCGGGCAGCACGTCGTAGAGCTCGCGGGAGAAGGTCACCTGCCCATGAAGCGCGAGGCGCTTCAGACCCGCTGGGAGCGCCGCCGGCGCCTCGATGCGCAGCCGTCCGCGCAGCCGAAGCCGCTCGAGGTTCGCGCAGGCCGCGAGCGGCTCGAGGTCGATCGCCCCCCGCGCGAAGATGTCGAGGGAGCGGAGCCCCGGGGCCACCGCAAGCGGCGCGAGGGATCCGCGGCCGGTCCGGACGAGCGTGAGCCGCGCGAGGGAAGGCAAGAGCTTCAGCGCCGCCTGGAGCTCCGTGCCCGCGAGCTCCTCGTCGTCCGCCACGAAGGCCGGCGCGTCGCCGAGGGACGCGAGCTCGGCGCGAAGCCCATCGGGGGCCACGCGGCCCAGGCCGGCCAGCGTCGCGAGGCGGAGCGCGGGCTGACGCCAGCGCCCGGCGTCGTCGCGAAGCAACCCGTGCAGGAGGCGCGCACCCCGGTCCCCGAGGCTCCGAAGCAGCGCGAGCCCCTGCCGGCGCCGGGCCGGCGCGGCGTCCTCGAGGAGTCGAAAAAGCGCCTCGCCAGACACCCCCGCGAGGTGTCACGACGGGGCGACGCGCGCCAAGGCTAAAAGCCGGCGTCGGGAGCGGCGGGCAAAAGCGCGCGGAAGAGCGTCGTGCGCGTCCCGTCGTCGCCGGCGTAGACGACCTCGATGGCGTCGCCGACGGAGCGCGCGTCCAGACCGCGGACGCCGAAGCGTTCGCCACCCTGCCCCGGGACCAACGCCTCCGCGTCGACCAAGCGCCAGAAGAGCAGCTCGTGGCTCGCGAAGAGGGCCACGCGCCAGCGCGAGCCGCGACGCCAGGCCACGTAGAGGCGGTAGCTGCCCCCGTGCACGACGAGCGCAGGCTCGCCGATGGCGTCGGCGCCCAGGGCCTCGACGGGGACGCCGGACTCCGGCGTGCCGAGCGCCGGGTCGAGGAGCACCGCCTCGCGCACCGGCGCCCAATCCCGCCCGTTCTGGCTGACGAGGAGCGCCACGCCGCCCTCGCTGCGGATTGCCATGGCGTAGCGATTGCTCCCGGCGTCCACGGCCACCACGGAGGGCGCGTCGCCCCGGAGCGGGAGCGTCACCGCCTCGGGCGTACCGGCACGCTCGAGGTTCTCATCGAGGGGGACGCGCAGGAGCGACGCGTCGGTCCCGTCCGCCGGGGACGCCCGCGCATAGAGCAGCCGCTCGCCAGCGGGGGTCTCGACGAGCTCCGGCTGGTCGAGGGCGCGGTCCGGCAGGAGCACCGTGGGGTTCGCCGCGTCGGCGAGGACCAGCTCGCCGGGACGGGCCTCGTCGCTCCGCCGGGCGACGAAGAGGCCGCCACCCGACGCGAAGGCCACCGCCGTACGGCCCGCCGCATCCCGGCCGAAGCTCGGTCCGGCGCCGCTCGGAGCGCCGATGACTCGCCCGCCCGAGCGGAACGCGAGCGCCGCGCGGTCCCGCCAGGCCCGGGGCATGTCGCAGAGTGCCTCGGCCACCGTCAGGGACGCGAGCCGGGCAAGGGGGCGGCCGCTCGCGCCGGGGTTCCGGCTGTGGCCCCAGGCGACCACGCGCGCCGGCTGGGGAACGTAGGGCACGTTCGCGAGGACCGTCTCCCCCTCGCGACGCACCGAGGCGGTGCCGTCGGGGCCGAGGGCCAGCGCCCACTGCGCCGCGTCTCCCTCGGGCCAACGCGCCACGCGGTTGCCGCCCACGAAGAGGCTCACTTCCCGACGGGGGCCGCTGTAGCTGAGGCCGACGAGCGGCGTCACGAAGCTCTCGTCGCCGAGCGCGGCCGCCTCCGCCTCCGCCATCACGCCGAAGGACACGGCTTCGCCGCACCCGTCGGCGCACGCCTCACCGGGCACGAGCACGCCCCGAAGCTCCGTACGCCGCGACGCGAGGTCGAGGGGCGCCTGGAAGACCAGGCCGCTGTCGAAGTCGCCGTCCCCGCCGGGCGCGAGCGCGGGCTGGGGGCCTGCCCGGTCGAGAAAGGGGCGCGGACGGCCGAAAGCGAGGGCGTCGAAGCAGGCGAGGCTCGCGTCGCACGCCTCGAGTGTCTCTGCGGCGACGAGGGAGAGGGTGCTTTCGGCCCCGCAGCACGCGGCGTCGCCGACGCAGCAGCTCCGGAGTGCCTCGCGGCAGCTCGCGTCCTCGCAATCGATGCCGCCGCGGCCGTCGTTGTCGATGCCGTCGTAGCAGGTGGCCGCGCCGCGCTCGGCGGCGCTGCCCTCGAAGCCGATGCTCGGCGCATCGACGCTGTCGTCGATGGGAAAGCCGCGGACGTCGCCGTCCTGCCCCGGCGACTCCATGTCCCCGGCGGTGGGGGCGCCGTCGGGCGCCATCGTGCCGGCGTCCGCGGCCGGCGGGGTGACCGCATCGCCGGCGACGCCACCGTCGTCCCCGCAGGCTCCGGCGCACAGCGTGGCCAGGGCGACGGCCACGGTCCCCAGGGCGCGGGTCACGAGCCTCTCCGGAGCAGCGCGGCGCTCTCGCTCGCCGTTCGCGCGGTGCAGCCGAGCCGCTGCTGGATGCCGTCGTCGCCGGCGTAGCAGAGCAGGAGCACGTCGCCGCGGCCCACGGCGGAAGGCAGACCGGCGCCGAAGCGATCGAAGCCCGCGCCCGAGGGCCCGAGGGTCTGGCCGGCGACGAGGCGCCAGGCCACCAGCGTGTCCGAGGCCAGGAGCACGACGCCCCTTCGGGCGCTCCGCCGCGCCTCGAGGTGAAGGCGCCAACTCCCTCCGTGCGCCACCAGGCTCGGATGCCCGAGCGGGCCGAGGTCGAGGCGCGCCACGGCCTCGGCGAGCCCTTCGTGAAGGGCCAACCAACCATCGCCTGCGCCGGCGCCGACGGCGTCGCCGCGCGCGAAGAGGCCGAGCCCCCCCGGCAGGTCGCGGGACTCCACCACCCCCCCGGGGGCTCCGGGCCGCTCGACCCCGTCGACGGCACCCCCGGCGCTCACGCCGTGCAACGCCCCCTCGAAGCTCGGCGCGTCCGGGCGGACGGCGAAGGGCGCCTCATTCGCGTCGCCCTCGCGAAGGCGCTCGGCGCGCACGATGCGCGCCGCTCCGGTCCCGTCACCCAGCGCGACCCAAAGCGCGCCGAGGCCTTCGGCTCCGGCGACGACGGCGACCCCGGCCCCGAGCCGCTCGCCGGGCGCGAGCGCGACGAGGCCGGTCTCGACCGGGGACGCGAGCGTCCGGAGGCGACCGTCGGGCTGCTCCTCGAAGGCCCGGAGCCCGCGCTCGTCGGCCAGCGCGGCCACGAGCGAGCCCCTGCCGTCGAGGTCCACGGACACGGCCTCGAGGGCGCTCGGGGAGAGCTCGTCGCGCGGCGCACGACCGCGCCAGGTACCCGGTACGTCGCAGAGCGAGCGCTCGAAGCTGAGCGCGAGGAGCCGGTCCCCGGCGTTGCGCCCGGCGCTCGGGTTCCGGCTGTGGCCCCAGACGGCGAGGGCGACGTTCGCCGGCGGCGCGATGGTCGCGCGGAGCGTGCTGCCTCCCGGAGCCTGCGCCTCGACGTCGCCGGTGGGGTTGAGCGCGAGCGTGTAGGCGCCGGCCTCGAGGGGCAGCGTTCCCACGCGGGCGCCGGCGACCAGGAAGGCCACCTCGCCGCGGGCGCTCGTGTGCTGGAGCGCGGCGAGCGGCTCCACGTGCGTCTCGTCCCCGCCGGCGAAGGGTGCGGCGACGAGACCGGCAGCCACGGTCTCCCGGCAATCCGAACCGCAGGCCTCCGCGGCGCCGAAGGTGAAGGTGAGCCCGAGCGATTCGCCACGGACGTCGAGGTCACCGGTGAGCACGAGCCCGGAGTCGAAGCGGCCGTCGCCGCCCGGCGCGAAGGCGCCGCGGTCGAGGAAGGGTCCGGGCAAACCGAAGCTTCGGGCCTCGAAGCCCGCGTCCAGCGCGCAGCGGAGGGCATCGCTGCCATCGCAACGGAAGCTCAGCGTACGCGGCGCCTCCGCGGGCGCGCAGCAGCTCCCGTCGCCGACGCAGCAGCTCGGGAGCGCCGCGCAGGCCGGATCGGCGCAATCGATGAGCCCCTCCAGGCTGCCGCGGTTGTCGATGCCATCGAAGCAGGACGCGAGGTTGAGCGTCTCCGCGTCCTCGCTCGCGAAGCGTGGCACGGCGCCGGAGACGTCGAGTCCCGTGGACGGCGGGACGGCGGGCTGGCCGGCATCCTCGGCGGCGGCGTCGGCGGCGAAGCTCAAATCGACGGCGACGCTCATGTCGACGGCGGCGCTCATGTCGACGGCGGCGCCGTCCATGGCTTCGGTACGACTAGGCGACGCATCCCCGCACGCGGCGAGGGCGAGAAGCGAGGCGACCAGCAGAGCCTTCGAACGCAGCGTCACGTCCTACGGTAACGCAAGGAACGTGCCGGCACCCGTGGGTCCCTCCGCGCGTCGACGATCGCCCCGATTCGTGAGCGCTTTCGACGAGGCGGGGCCGGTCTGGGTGAGCGTCTTCGCGGGCGCAGGCCAGCGCCGAGGAGCGCGCCAAGGCGTGCCAGGCGTGCCAGGGAAGCGCGATCGCCGGCGCCTCAGCGCTCGATGAGCACCCAGGGCTGCTCGAAGGGCACGAGCTCGTAGCGCCGGCCCCCCCCGGCCAGCGGGACCCGTCGCGCCACGAGAAAGCGCAGCCGGTTGCGCCGGGCCGCGTCCGTGTCCCGGGTCACGCCGAAGCCCTGGAGCGTGCACCCGGGGCAGTCGCCCTGCGGGTCCGCGGAGAGCACCGGGTTCGCCGGGTAGGGCTGAAGCAAGGGCAGCGGGAGCGCGCCGCCCGGCGCGTCCGCCACGGCTTCTCCGACGGCGAGACCCACGCTCGTGCCGCGAACGTTGGAGCGCGCGAGGAACCAGAGCCGGAGCACCGACGCCTCCCGCTCGTCGCCGCCTTCGCCGACGGTGAAGAAGTCGATGATCGGCTCGGGCCCGGACACGCCGTCCTGGCCGAAGTCGCCCAGCAGGTTCGGGTCGACGACCGTCACCGGGGTCGCCCCGTCCGCGACGCGCAGGCCGATGCGGCTCTCGAGGGGCAACGCGCGAATCGCGGCCGGTCCAGGCCCCTCGCAGGTGTAGAAGAGCCAGAGTCCGGCGTCGGGGCTCCGCGGCGCCAGCGCCGGGTCTCGGAGCGACGCACAGGCCGGGTCGTCCTCGGGGCCCCAGAGCACGTCGTCTTCGTCGAGGCTCTCCGGGACCACGGCGCTCGCCTCGACGAGCTTGGCCG
>JBCCAW010000084.1:0-14726 GCA_039814655.1 Myxococcota bacterium
CGGGAAGAAGGTGTGACCCGTGTAGAGCGCGTCATAGCCGTCCTCGGCCGGTGCGCGGCCGGCCGGTACGCGGAGTGGGGTCGCGTACTGCACGCCGCCCGCCTGCACGTAGAGCGGCCCGACGTCACCCGGGGGGCACTGCCCGGAGAGCCGCGGCAGTGTCCCCAGGAGCCGCGGCGCGCCAGCGAAGTCGAAGAGCCGCGCGCGCCGAGGGAACCTCGCGCGCGTGATGAAGGGGGGCAAAGGCAAGGCCGTGTCGCCTTCCTCGCGAATCCGGCTCGTCACCTCGAGGTTCTCGTGGAAGAAGTCCGTTCGCCGCACGCGCGCGCACTCGTCTCGGGCCACGGTCACCTCGTCGCAGTCGTGGAGCCCGTCGATGCCGCTGCCATGGCTGCAGCACGAGAGGTGTACCGCCGCCTCGTCCTCGGCGCCTTGGCAGTCGTCGTAGCCCGCGGCCGCCGGGCCGAGCTCGGTCCCGGGGCAGCGGACACGGAGCGCATCGCGAAGCGCCGCGTAGCGTAGCGCCCGCTCACCTTCCGGTTCGCGCGAGCTCTCACCGGACGGCTCCGCGCGGAGGAAAGGGGCCCAGGGAAAGAAACTCGCGGCGAGCAGCCCGTCGGCGTCGTAGGCGACCTCCAGCTCCCGGGCGCGTTCGACGGCACCGGCGCGCACCCAGCGGAGCGCTCGCCGAAGGGGCCCCCGGCTCGGCAGGAGCCAGGGCAGCGGGCCCATCGGCTCCCCACGCGCAACGGCGCGGTTGGCCCGCTCGAGATCCGGGAACCGTCGCTCGAGGGACGAGCCCGCCGGCTCCGCGGACGCCGATCGGCTCGCCGCGCGGGCTACGAGACGCGCGGCCTCGAGCGCCTCCCGGCTGCGAGCGCGGACAAAGAAGGCGAGGGGCGCGCCGCGGGCCTCGCCGAAGGCAAGCGTGCGGTCGCCCCACCGTTCGCAGGACCCTGCGGGTCCGGACGCGAGAGGCTCACGACTCCCGAGCACGACGGTCGCCGCCGTGTCGAGGTCCCGGCAGCTGCCATCGCCCGGCACCGTACCGAGGCTTCGGACGGCGAGGCGGGTTCCGTCGGCGCGCGCCCAGCGCCGCCCGGAGAGTCCGTCGCGCCAGGGCGAGGCCGGCAGGGGCCGGGCGCCCGCGAGAGCGGGCACGCGAACGCGCAGGCCGAGAAACGAACGGAGCTCCCAGAGGGCATCCTCTTCCTCGTAGGGAAGGCACATCACGTCGCCAGGGTCCTCCTCCAGCAAGCGCGCGAGCGCGACAAGGCCGGGCCCCGGGACCTCACCAAGGAGCGCTGCATGCAGCTGCGCTCGGGCGAGGCCGAGGGAGGGACCGACGCAAACGCCAACATCGGCTTCGCAACGAGCCGTGGCCATGCCCTCGCTGCATCGTGAATCCTCGCCCGCCGGGTCCCGGCACGCTGAGTCCAGGCGCGCGACGGCGCGACGCGCGGCCCGGGCATAGCTCCGACGCCAGTCAGCCAGCTCGGGCGCGACGCCTCCGTCGGGTTGCAGCTCCCGTGCTTCGCGGCGAAGGGCCTCGCGCGCGCGTGCGAGAGCGGCCGCAAGATGCTCGGCTGCCGCGTCCGCCTTCGGGCACGGTGGACCGACGAGCGCGCGTCCATGCTCCGGACGCGCGTAGCTTTCTGGCCCTCCGCAGAGCCGTGCGGCCTCTGCGGCGTGGTGGCGAGCCTGGACCCAGGAACGTGAAGAGCTCTCCGGAGGACGCGTGGCCGGCGCAGCCCGGGGGCCGCACGCGAGGAGAAGTGCAGCTGCCAACACCGAGCGTGCCCTGCGCCACCCACCTCTTTGTCTGCGCGTCAGCACCCTGACTCGACCCCCAGGAGCGCGACTCCTTGGCCATGCATCGCGACGGAGGTGTAGCGTCTGTCCATGGACTCGCGCTCGGAGCGGCCCTCCCTCGGAGCCCTACTCTTCGGTCTCGACGCGCCGGTCGGCCGGCGGAGCTACGCGCTGACGGGCTTTTCGCTCATGGCGATCAAGTACGCGCTCGACGCCGCGCTCATCTACGCCTTCACGAAAGCGGTGTGGACGCCGCTGCAGTACCTGAGCCCGGCGCTTTTCACGCGCACGGAGATCCTCGAAGGCGAGCAGGCGTGGCTCCTCGCCCGGCTCATGGTCCTGGCGCTCCCTTTCTTGTGGGTGGGCCTCTCCATGAGCGTTCGCCGCGCACGGGACGCGGGCTACGGCGGCACCCTGGGCCTCCTCTTTCTCTTTCCCGGGCTGAACTACCTGATGATGCTCGCGCTGGCCGCCGCGCCCAGCCGGCCCCGGCCCGCGCCCACCACCCCGCCGCATCTCACGCCCGAGGACCGACGCCCGCAGCTCCGCGCGGCGCTCCTCGGGACCGGCGTCGGCACACTCATCGCCCTCGCCATGGTGGGCTTCTCCGTGTCCGTGCTCGGCGACTACGGGCAGACGCTCTTCGCCGTGACGCCGGCCGTGCTCGGCGCGACCTCGAGCTGGTTCTTCAACCGCCAGGAGCGCCAGAGCGTGAGGAGCACGCTGGGCGTCGCGTGCCTCGCCGTGCTCGTCGCCGGAGGCGCCATTCTGCTCTTCGCCCTCGAGGGCATCGTGTGCCTTGCCATGGCCGCGCCGCTGGCGATGGTGATGGCGTGCCTCGGCGCGCTGGTGGCCCGCGTGCTCGCGAGCGAACCGCTGCGCCGCCCCGGTCAGCCCGTTCACTTCGGCGTGGTGCTGCTGCTGGCGCTGCCGCTCGCGGCCGCGCTCGAGAAGGCGCCGCGCGGCGACCCCATGGACCGGCCGGAGACGGCCCCGGTGCGCGAGGTGCGCACCTCGGTCATCGTCGAGGCGCCGCCGTCCGCCGTGTGGCCCAACGTCATCGGCTTCGCGGAGCTGCCGCCGCCGGACTCGCTGCTCTTCCGCGCCGGCATCGCCTACCCCATGCGCGCCCGCATCGAAGGCAGCGGCGTGGGCGCCGTGCGCCACTGCGAGTTCTCCACGGGCGCCTTCGTCGAGCCCATCACGCGCTGGGAGCCGCCCCGGCGCCTGAGCTTCGACGTGGTGGCGCAGCCGCCGCCCATGACGGAGCTGAGCCCCTACGAGGACCTGCACCCGCCGCACCTCGGGAGCACCATCCGCAGCCGCCGCGGCGAGTTCCGCCTCGTGGACCTGGGCGACGGCCGCACGCGCCTCGAAGGGTCGACCTGGTATGCCCTCGACATTCATCCGCGCCTCTACTGGGCGTTCCTGAGCGACGCGCTGCTCCACGGCATTCATCGCCGCGTGCTCGAGCACGTGAAGGCGCTGAGCGAAGCGTCCCCGGCCACCTGATCCGTCCTGGGCTGCCTTTCCCAAGGACTTGGGAAGGTCCGGGGTCTCGGGAGCGTCGAGAAGCCGAGGAGGAGAGCTGATGAGGACGATGACACGACTGCGAGTGCTGCCGGCCGTGATGGCCACGCTGTTTGGGCCCGCCCTGGGAGGATGCAACGAGACCGCCTCGGAAGACCCCGGCGCTTCGAGCACGCGCCGCTTGGCAGACGAGGTCGCCGCCGTAGAGGCGGAGGCGACCGGGATGGCGTCGGCGGCGCCGGCGGGTACGCCCGCGCCGGAGGCGCCGGAGGAGCTGCCGCGCGAAGCCCTCGAGGGCTTGGGCTACCTGGGGAGCGGCGAGGTTCAGCAAGGAGGCAACGAAGTTCGCGGCGCCGTTCGCTCACGCGCGCGGCGAACGTCCGCGCTGGTGCAGGCGGCCGCGCGCCCGACCCCGGAGCCCGAGCCCGCGGACCGCGAAGGCTACGCCCGCATCGACGCGAGCCCCTTCATCGACACGCGCCAGGATCCGCGCTCGACCTTCTCCGTCGACGTGGACACGGCGAGCTACGCCAACGTGCGCCGCTTTCTCCTCGGCGAGCGCCGGCGTCCGCCGGCCGACGCGGTGCGCCTGGAGGAGATGGTCAACTACTTCCGCTACGCGAGCGGCCAGGCGCCGCCGCGGGAGCACCCGGTGGCCGTCGACGTGGAGGTCCGCGCGTGCCCGTGGAACACGGACCACGAGCTCCTGCGCGTCGGTCTTCGGACCGCGCCTTTGGGCCTCGATGGCGGCCCGCCACGAAACCTCACCTTCCTGCTCGACGTGTCCGGCTCCATGGGCTCGCCGGACAAGCTCCCGCTGCTCAAGCGGAGCCTCGCGCTGCTCACACACGACCTCCGAGAGCAGGACCGCGTGGCCATGGTCGTCTACGCCGGCGCCAGTGGCCTCGTGCTCCCGCCGACCAGCGGCAGCGAGCGAGGCACCATCCTCGCCGCCCTCGACCGGCTCCAGGCCGGAGGCTCCACCGCTGGCGCCGCGGGCCTCGAGCTCGCCTACCGCACGGCCCGCGAGGGCTTCCAGCGCGGCGGCATCAACCGCGTCATCCTCGCGACGGACGGCGACTTCAACGTCGGGCCCTCGAGCGAAGGCGAGCTCACCCGCCTCATCGAGGAGCACCGCCGAAGCGGCGTGTTCTTGACCGTGCTCGGCTTCGGCCGCGGCAACCTCCAGGACGCGCGCATGGAGGCCCTCGCAGACCGGGGCAACGGCAACTACGCCTACGTCGACTCGCTGGCCGAAGCGCGCAAGGTGCTCGTGCGCGAAGCCGGCGGCACGCTGGTGACCGTGGCCCAGGACGTGAAGCTCCAGCTCGAGATGAACCCGGCGCGCGTCGCCCGTCATCGGCTCCTCGGCTACGAAAACCGCCGCCTCGCGCACCGGGACTTCCGCGACGACACGAAGGACGCCGGGGAGATGGGGGCCGGCCACGAGGTCACGGCCTTCTACGAGATCGTGCCCGTCGGCGCGCCGGACGCGGCGAGCGGCGACGACGTGCCCGGCCTTCGCTACCAGGAAGACGCGCCGGCGCCGGGCCCGGACCCGAGCGGCGGCAGCGAGCTGGCCTTCGTGCGCGTGCGCTACCAGCCGCCGGGCGGGGGCGAGGGGCGCGAGCTCAGCGTGCCCGTGGCCTCACCGAGCGCCGAGGCGCTGGCCATGCCCGGCAGCGAGGCGTTCCGCTTCGGCGCCGCCGTGGCCGGCTTCGCCCTCGCCCTCCGCGAGGACCCCGTCGCCCGCCCGAGCCTGTCGGCCCTGCGCACGCTGGCGGCAGGCGCCGTCGGCGACGACCCGCATGGGGAGCGGCGCGAGCTGCTCCGCATGATCGACGTAGCCCGGGACTGAGGCGCGCGGGGACCGAGGCGCCTCAGGCCGAGGCCGCGGCGCTCTCGTCCAGGCGGCCGAGCAAGGCGCGGACCGTGCGGAGGTTGCGAAGGGTCACCGTGGTGCCGAGCGCGGCCTCGAGGGCAGCGGGGGTGAGCTTGGTCCGCGCCAGGCCGCTCGGCGCGTCCAGGTAGAGCGCTCCGGCGGCGAGCGCCAGGCGCTCGTCGTCAGCCTTCCGCAGCACCGCGAGCGCGTCGCCGGCAGCCGCAGCGGGCGCGCCGCCGAGAAAGCCCACGTGAGAGCGCGCGGGGTCCACGCCCTCACACGCGAAGGGGTTGGCCCCGGCGATGCGACGAAACGCCGCCTCGGCGCACACCACCACGGGAACGTCCGGAAAGCCGAAGCGCTCCCCGAGGGCCTCCTGGAGGAGGCGCGCGTCCGGGGCGCGTGCGGCCGTGAAGAGCACGTTGCCCGAAGCGATGTACGTCGTGACCTCGTCCAATCCCTGCTCCGCGAAGAGCGCCCGAAGCTCCTTCATGGGGATGCGGCGCGCCTTGCCGACGTTGATGCCTCGGAGAAGGGCGACGAAACGGGGCATGGGCGGAGGCTAGCAATGGCATGGGACGCACGGCGCTTCGCGGACCGCCCCGCACGTGGCGGCAGAGCCATACCGTGGTATTTTTGCCGTGGGAGAGGACCGGGCGACCCTGCGAAGATCGCCGGAATGGACCTGCTCGTGCAGGCCGGGCCTCGTCCTGGAAGTACGGGGACGAATGACCGCTGCACGTTTTTCCTTCGCCGGCACGCGCGCCCTCCGCGTGCTCGCGCTCGGTCTCCTCACGGGCTGTAGCAACTGCACGGATGTCACGCGCTTCGAGCTCGAGGTGACCCCCGCGGAGGCCGGGCTCGACGTCGGGGAGCGCGTGCGTCTCGATGTCCTCGTCCGCGTGATTCCCGAGCTGGAAAGCACGGTGCCGGAGAGCGTCTCGATCACGTTTTCGCGCGAAGACGACCGCATCGCCTTCGCCACCCTGGCAGACGACGCGCCGCGGGGTGAGGTCACGCTCTTGATGCCCTGCGGGCCTGGCGAGAGGGCCATCCTCGAGTGCGCCGGCAGCGTGTTCGTGCTGCGCACCGGCCCGGCCATGAGCGCCACGGAGAATGTGCGCGTCACGGCGCGGAGCCTCGCTGCGGGCCTGGCCTTCGTCGACATCCGGCTCACCGGCGACGGAATCGTGCGCGACGCGGGCATGGACGCCGGCGAATGCCCCGGCGTGGCATGCGAGAACGGCACGCTCAACCCCGAAGACGGCTGCGTCTGCGAGTGCGACCCGGGCTTCGCCGGCGACGCCAGCGACCGGCGCCACTCGCTCGTGAGGACCCTCGTCGGCGACGCCGACGGCCGCGGGACCCCGCGCGTGGGCTTCGTCGACGGGCCGAAGAACGTCGCCCGCATGGACACGCCCGTGGGCGTCGACGTGGCCCCGGACGGCCGCGTCTTCATCGCCGACCAGGGCAACGACGCGCTCCGCGTCTACGACCCGGCCACGGAAGAGCTCGGCACGGTGCTCTCCGACGGCATCGACCACCCGCAGGCCGTGGCCGTGGGCGACGACACCACGGTCTACGTGGGCTTCGGCGAGACCTTCGCGGAGACGGCCCTCGTTCGCCTGGACCTGTCCGGCGCTGCGCCGGTCGTCACGCCCTTCGCAGCGGGCAGCTTTGCGCCCACGGATATCATCCGGGACCTCAGCGTCATCGACGGGACGCTCTGGGTCGTCGACGCGACGTCCGTGCACCGCGTGGAGGTCGCCGGCGAGGGCACGGCCACGGACACCTTCTCGCTCGGTCGCGTCAACTTCAACGCCATCTCCGCCGGGCCCGAGGACACGCTCTACATCACCGCGGACGGCAACGTGTTAGGGGACACGGGTCCCGTCGAGCGAGGCGCCGTGTACCAGCTTGACCCGGAGACGGCGTCCATCGACTCGCTCTTCGGCTACGGTCTCTTCGGCGCGCCCATCGACGGGAACATGGGCGGGCAGCCGGCGCTGACCGGGCGCCTCGGGGGGCCCACGGACGTGGTCTATTTCCCCCTGAGCCCTTTTCTCTACCTCGTGGAGCGCCCGGCGCATCGCGTGCGCCGCTACCGCTCGCCGCGCTTCGACCGCCAGTGGGTCTCGGAACACGTGGCGGGCATGGACGGCACGGCCTTCCACGGCATCGGGGAGGGCTTCGAGGACCCCGACGACGCCGTACCCGCGGACGAAGCGCGCTTCAACGAGCCGGTCTCCATGGCAGCGAGCCCGGCCGGGCGCTCGCTCTTCGTCATCGACAGCCTCAACCACGCCTTGCGCCGCGTCGACCTCTGAGGCGCTCGCGGCGCTCAGCCCAGGCGCACGCGGCCTTCGACGAAGGGCCGTGCCGTGCCGCGCAAGAGCACCCGGTCGCCTCGGACTTCGACCTCGAGGGCGCCGGGCCGCGGGCCGATCTGCCGCGCGCGAAGGCGTTGCCGTCCGAGACGCTCCGCCCAGAAGGGCGCCAGCGTGCAGTGCGCCGAGCCCGTGACCGGATCCTCGTCGACGCCGGAGGCCGGCGCAAAGAAGCGCGACACGAAGTCCACGTCCTTACCCGGCGCCGTGACCACCACGTTCGTCTCCATCGCCCGCAAGGCACCGAGATCCGGCCGCAGCGCGGCGACCCCCGCCACTTCCCGGACCTCCAAGAGGGCGTAGCGGGTGCCGTGGATGCGGGGAATGCGGTAGGTGCCCCGGCTCTCGACCCCGAGGGCGCGCAGGACGTCGCCGTAGTCGTCGCTCGCCTCGGCGCGCACCGCCGGGAAGTCCATGGCGAAGCGTTCGCCCTCGCGGGACACGACGAGCTCACCGGAGAGCGTCTCGAAGCGCGCGGCGGCGCCAGCGACGTGGCCGCCCCGGAAGAGCCACACGGCCGAGGCCATGGTGGCGTGGCCGCAGAGCTCCACCTCACCGCCCGGCGTGAACCAGCGGAGGTGCCAGCGGTCCGGCGCCAGCGGGACCAGGAAAGCCGTCTCGGAGAGGTTGCTCGAGCGCGCCATGCCGAGCAGGTCCGCGTCCGCCGGGAAGGCCTCCAGGAGCATCAGCGCCGCCGGGTTGCCCGTGTGCGGCCGGTCGCCATCGGGAAACGCATGAAGCTCCGCAAAGGGAGCGTCCCGGGGCGACTCGCGAGCGTCGTTCATGGCCGCTTCAACGCGCTTCGCGGTCGAAGCGCTTCCACGCCCCGTCCACGAGCCGCTCGTGGGGCCGGAAGCGCGCCTTGTACTCCATGGCCGCGCAGCCGCGGATGTAGAGGCCGAGGTAAAGGTGATGCAGGCCCCAGTCCCGGCAGAGGCGGAGCTGGCAGAGGATGGCGTAGGTGCCGAGGCCGAGCTTCAGCTCCTGGGCCACGGCGGGGTCGTAAAAGCAGTACACGGCGCTGAGGCTGCGCGCGGCCCGGTCCGTGATGGCCACGCCCACGAGCCTTCCTTCGTGCTCGAAGCGGAGCTCGAAGGCGTCGCAGTGCCGGTCCACCAGGAAGCGCTGGTAGGCCAGCGACTCCATGGCCCGCGTGTCGTCCCCCGCGAGGCGCCGGCCGAAGCGATGCGCGTCATAGAGCGCGACCCGCTCGTCGCTCACCTTGGGCGGGCCCACGCTCGTACGAATGAGCGTGTCCCCGCGCGCGAGCGTGCGCCGCTGACTCTTCGAGAAGGGGAAGTCCCGGGCGTCCAGGCGAATGGCTTCGCAGGCGTTGCAGTCGTCGCAGCTCGGCCGATAGAAGAGCGCCCCGTGACGCCGGTCGCCGGCCGCGAGGCGCGCGTCGAGCTCCGTTGGACGAAGCGCGCGGATCGGCAAACGAAGGGGCATGCGCGCCGTCTGCCCCGGCAGGTAGGGGCAGGACTCGACCTGATCGTGGACCAGCAGCTCCGCCGGGTGACGGTCCACGAGCAGAGGGAGCGACGCGAGACGATTCACGAGTCCTGGAGCGTAGCATTTCGCGTCGGCACCCCGCAGGGCGCACGCGCGCTTCCCGTGTCGCTCACTCCGCGGCGAGCCGGGCGTCGTCGCTCGGCGCTTCCGTCACCGCCGGCAAGCGCTTCCGGGGCGTGCCGAGGCGCTTCACGAGGCGCTCCGCGAGTTTCACGCCGCCGAGCGCCGTCGCGAGCGTGCTCTGCCCCGGGAACACCGTGTCACCCACGAGGTGCAGGTTCGGCGCCACGGGCCGCGGCCAGAGCCCCGCGTAGCTCGCGAGCCCCGCGCGGCGCGGCACGCCACCCACGTAGCCGAAGTCGCGGCCGGTGAAGCGCGCGAAGGTCCGCGGGCTGCCGGTCATGGCGTGCACGATGCCCGCGTCGACCTCGGGCGCTCGGGCCGCCAGGCCGCGGCGCATGCGCTCCTGAATCTCGCCGATGAAGGCGCCCTGCGCGGCGTCCGGGAGCGCGCGGAGTCGCGCCATGGGCACGTGCGTCGAGACGGTCACCGTGCGCTCGCCCGCGGCCGCCTTGCCCTCGTCCGTGCCGCCGATGGAGACGAAGAGATGGTTGCCTTCGGTGAAGGGCGCCGCGGGGTCGACGACGAGCTCGAGGTGATGCGCCTCTTGCCGCCGGAGCGCGCCGGGGCCCAGCGTCAGGTAGAGCATGGCCGCGCCCCAGCCGCCTTCCACGCGCGTCGCCAGCGTGTCGAGGCGCGGAAAGGCGCCCGGGTCCGCGCCGAGTAGCCGGCGCGCCGCTTGGGGCAAAAGGTTGAGCACCACGGTCCGGGCCCGGGTCACGCCCTTGCGAGAGGTGACGACCCATCCGCCGCGGTTGTCCGCCGCGTCGTCCGGCCGGAGGCTCTTCACACCGTCGGGCATGCGGACGTCTCCGCCCTGCGTCCGGACGGCCTGGACCAGCGCCTCGGCGAGCACGCCGACGCCGCCGTGCACGTGGCCCGTCCCGCGAAAGTAATAGTCCATGGCGCCGAGCGCGAAGGGCGCTTCGACCTCGTCCACGCCGGCCTGCACGGTGATCTGGCAGACGGCGTCGAGCACGGCGCGCAGCGGCGCGCAATCGCCGAGGCCATGGCGACGGAGCAGCGTGTCCAGGGGCCGGCCGACCTGACCCAAGAGCGGCAGGTAACGCGGCACGCGGCGCGCGTGCGTGAGCAGCGCGCGAAGGTCGAAGGGCGGGAGCAGCTCCGGCGACGCGAGCAGGGACCAGAGCGTATCCGCGCTCCGCTCCTGCAGGGCGAAGAAGCGGCGCGTGGGCCCCTCGGGCACGCCCTCGAGGGCCACGAGCCGGTCCAGGAACGCCTCCCGCGAGGGCGGGACGGCGAGCGTGAAGTCCGGCGTCCGCAGCTCCACGAGCGGGTCCAGGGCCTCGAAGGGCACGTCGAGGCCGTGCCGGTCGATCCACCGGCGCATGAGCTGCCCGGGCCCGAAGCCGCTGAAAAGCGTGGCCCCGCTCTCGTAGCGCCGGCCGCCGCGGGTGAAGGTGCTCGCGCAGCCGCCGGCGTAGCGGAGCTGCTCGAAGAGCACCACGTCCGCGCCGGCCTCGGCGAGGGTCAGCGCGGTCCCGAGGCCCCCGAAACCTGCACCCACCACGGCCACGTCGCGCACCCGCGAGGGTACGGCGGCAAGCGTGGCTTTCGAGCTAGCACCATCCGGGGGCACCCGGGGAGTTTGAGGTCAAAGGGCCCCGGGGCCCAAGCCCCGGCATGCGCGAACGCTCCGCGCGCATCGCTCAGCGCCAGCGAAGCGTCTCGGCGGCGCCGCGAATCACCAGGTTGTGGTTCAGCCCCTCGGGGCTCGACACGTAGATGCCGCCGCGCGACGACCAGAAGGCCAGCATGCGGCAATCCGGGCTGAAGGCCGGGTCCTTGTTCGCGCCCTGCCCCTGCGTGAGCCGCGTGTACTCCTGCGTCGCGAGGTTCACGGTGAACACGTCGAGGCCGCCGCTCCGGCCGGTGAAGGCCAAGAGCGTCTGTCCGTTCCGCGTGCAGACGGCGGGCGTCTGGTTGTGCGAGCCACGGTAGGTCACGCGGCGCACGCCGGCGCCGCTCGTGCTCATCATGAAGATCTGCGGGCTGCCGTGCCGCGTGCTCACGAAGGCCAGCCGTCCGCCGCCGGCGCAGGTCGGGCTCACGTCGATGGCCGGATGGTTCGTGATGCGCCGCACGCCAGAGCCGTCCAGGGCCGCGCTGTAAATCTCGCTGTTGCCGTCGCGCGTGGACGTGAAGAAGACCCGGTTGCCGCACACCGTGGGCCCCATGTTCAGCCCGTCGCCGTCGATGATGCGCCGGCCGCCGGCGCGCGAGTGCGTGATGTACATGCCCGTCTCGGTGAGCCGGCTGTACCAGATGCCGCCGGGGCCGAAGTTCGGGAGCATGTTGACGCCGCTCGGCTCGGACACGCGGCTCACGGAGGCGCCGTCCCAGGACGCGACGTAGACGTCCTTGCGCCCGGGCCCTACGCGCCGGGCGAAGACGAGGCGGCTGTCGAAGGCGCCGGCCTCGCCCGTGAGCACGCGCAGGATCTCGTTGGCGAAGTCGTGCATGAAGCCGCGGAGCTGCTGCGGCGGCCCGCGATAGGTCTTCGAGAGCGCCGGCGAGGTGCCCTCGGCGAGCTGGTAGAAGCGCATCTCGACGGTGAGGCGCCCGCTGCCTGCCCGCTCGATGGCGCCCTTGACCACGCCCTGCGCGCCCACCGTGGCCCAGCTCGACGGCGTGACGCCGAGTCCCTCGGCCTCGAGGTTGGCCACGAAGCTCCGCGCGTCGAGCACGTCGAAGAGCGACACGAGGCGCAGGTCGTTGCGGATCACGTCCGCGGCCTGCGCGCCACTGCTGCCCCGCAAGTTCGGGATGGCGATCTTGTAGAGCGCGCGCTCCGGGGAATCGACCTCGATGACGGGCACGCCCTCCGGGAGCGGCTCCTCTTCACCGGCCGGTGGCGGGGTCGGCTCACTCTGGCCGGCGGTGGGCCGAACCGTCAGCGCCACGAGCAGCGCGGCGAAGGCAAGAGCGAGAGCGGCGGGGAGGCGGGTCATGGTCAATCTCAACGGTCGCATGAGTTGGCCGGGCTGTCTCGGCGTCAGCGGCGCGCGTTGCGCCCGAGGAAGCGAATGGGCCGGTCCCGGCCCACGTAATCGGCGAGGTGCTCGAGGGGCGGCTCCGGGATGGGCACGGCGCCCTGCTCGAGGCGCGTGAGCTGGGCCCGCACGCTCGCGTCGAACTCGCCGTTGCCGGAAGGCGTGGCCAGGCGCCAGCTCGCGATGCGGAGGTCCTCGCCGATGCGGACCACGACCGTCGCCCGCAGCCCCTCGAGCGCTCCCTCGGCCAAGGTGGTCGGCACGCTCCATCCCCGCCGGAAGAAGGCCTGGAAGCGTCCCGCGTAGCGGTCGCCCTCCACGTTGCGCGTGCCGCCTTCGATGCCGTCGGCCTCGCCCTCGCGTTCGCGCGCCTCGGCGATCTCCGCAAAGGCCTCCGAGCGCGTCAGGAGGTCCTCGAGGCTCCGGGTCTTGCTCGGCGGGGGCCGACGCTCCCGGGCTTCCGTGGGCCGGGGCTCCGCCGTCTCGCTCACGGCGAGGCCCGGGTCCGGGTCCTCGACCTGCGCCGCGTCGGCCACCACGGGCTCCTCGTCGTTGGTCGGGAGCTGCGGCACCTCGCGGTTCGGCAGCTCGTCGAAGGGCCGGCCGAGCTGAACGAACTCGGCGGCGATGACCTCCTCGAGCACCGGCGGCGGAGGCGGCGTCACGTCGAGGCCCAAGGACGCGAAGGCCTCTGGGAGCAACACGAGAGCCCCGATGGCCGCGGCGCCGACCACGCTCGTGAGCACGCCGAAGGTCGCCTCGATGGCGCCGAGGGAGCGTGCCGGAGGGCGCGGCCGATGATCGATGGCGTGGTCGACGTACATGTCATTCACGAAGGGGACGCGCCGCAGGGCCCGGCGATTTCACGGCGGGTCTCCGCTGGCTGGGTCCTCGCCGACCACCACGTCCGAGGCGCCGCCCGCGGGGTCCGTCACGAGGCCCAGCTTGGCGATGCCCGAGTTCTGCACGGCGGCGAAGACCGCGAGCACGACGCCGTAGGGCACGCTCTGGTCCGCGCGCACGTAGAGCTCCCCGTCTTCCTGGAGCTTCGCGTTCGTCCGGAGCACCTCCTCGAGGCGCGCGCGCTCAACCTCGTCCTCGCCCAGAAAGACCCGCTGCTCCGCGTCGATGCTCAGTACCAGCTTGGCGTCGTCCTGGGCCATGCGCGGCGCCCGGGTGCGCGGCAGCTCGACCTCGACGCCCGTGGAGAGCAGCGGCGCGGCCACCATGAAGATGATGAGCAGCACCAGCATGACGTCGACGAGCGGCGTCACGTTGATCTCCGCGAGCGGGGCGCGCCCGGAACGCCCGCGACCGCCGCCACCTCCGCCGCTCATGCCCACGGCGCGTCAGCTCCGGAGGAAGTGGCGGCGCACCACGTTGAGAAAGTCGTCGGCGAAGGCGTCGAGCTCGGCCTCGAGCACCTGCACGCGCCGCACGAGCGCGTTGTAGAACATGACCGCCGGAATGGCGGCGACGAGGCCGATGGCCGTCGCCACGAGGGCTTCGGCGATGCCCGGCGCCACGACGTCGAGGCCCGCGCTCTTGTTCGCGGCGATGCCGATGAAGCTGTCCATGATGCCCCAGACCGTGCCGAAGAGGCCGATGAAGGGCGCCGTGGAGCCGGTGGTGGCGAGGATGGGCAGGAGCGTCTCGAGGGCCGTGAGCTCCGTGACGCTCGTCCGCCGAAGCGCGCGCTGGACGTTGTCGAGGTCCGCCCCGTGCGCGTCCGTGCCCGGCGGCGGCGGCGGCGCGCTCATGACCTTGGCCAGCTCCACGTAGCCCGCGCGAAAGAGCGCCGCCGTGGGCGCGGCTTTGAAGCCCTCGAGGCCGGCGTAGATGCCCTCGAGGCGCTCCGTGGTCCACCCGCCCTCGTCGCCCCAGAAGGCGTCGAGGAAGCGCTTGTTGGCGCCCCGGGCCCGGGCCAGGCGCACGACCTTGGCCCCGAAAACGAAGAGGCTCGCCAGGCCCATGAGCACGAGCACGAGCATCACGGCCTTGACGACGGGTCCGGCGTCGAGAACGAGCTGCGTGATGCTGAGCGCCTCGGCCGTCGGCGTGGCCGGTTGCAGCGAGAGGCTCTGGAGAAAAACCGAAGGCACGACGGGCATGGGCTCGGGGCGGTGGCGCAGAAGAGAGGTCCTCTCCTGGGCCGCGGCAGAGCCGCGTTGAAGCACGGCCCTTCGTGCTCGGTCAACCACGCCGGGGGTCCCGAAGATTCCCCGCGCGGGCCGCGTCGCGCCGTCTTGACGCGCCGCGGCGCGAGCATTACGCATTGCGTTAGACGCAGCGCGTCAAAAGCGCGTCATTTCGAAAAAGACAGGAGACGTTCCCATGAGCACCCTCGGTATTCAGCTTCGCGCGAGCCGCGACCGCCTCGGCACGCGCCAGGCCGCTTTCCTTCGCGAGACCCGCGCGGCCCTGAGCGAGTTCGCCGGCACCACACGCGGGGTGCCGTCGTCGACACAG
>JBCCAW010000019.1:0-22684 GCA_039814655.1 Myxococcota bacterium
CGAGGGTCTGCAAAATCGCCGGCGTGTGCTCGAGCGTGTAGGCGAGCTCGTCGCCGCGTCCGCGGGGCGCCAGGGCCCGGAACGGCACGGGGGTCCGAGCGGCCCCGGCCACGGCCGGGATCTCGCCGCCCTCGCGCACGTCGAAGGGCCCGACGGCGAGGGCGAAGAGGTAGGAGGGCATGGGCGGCGTCGGCGCGAAGCGGACGACCTTGCGGTCGCCGTCGACGCGCTCCTCGACGACCGGCGCGTTGCCCGCGGCGGTCTGGTCCCCGGGCACGCGGAGCGTGAGCGCGAAGGGAGCCTTGAAGCGAGGCTCGTCGAAGCACGGGAAGGCCTTGCGCGCCGCGAGGGGCTCCATCTGCGTGAAGACGTAGTCGTCGCCGCCGTGCTGCACGCGATAGAGACCGTCGAGGCTGCGTCCGAGCGGCGCGGAGTAGCGAATGCGAAGCTCCGCTTCACCGCGCACGGGCGCGTCGACGAGGATCACCGCGAAGCCGTCCTCCGCGTCCGCTCCGGTCCAGCGCCCGACCTGCGTGTTGCCTTCGGAACGCACCACGACCTGCTCCACCTCGAGGCCTTGGCCGTGCAGGAAAAGCGCCCGCCGCGGCGCGTCCAGGCTGAGCTGGATGACGGCTTCGCCGCTGAAGCGGTCCCGGCCCGGGTCGATGGAGAGATCGAGGGCGTAGGCCGTGGGCCGGAGGTCCCCGGGGAGCTGACCGTCTTCCGGGGGCGTGCCGACGGCGCTGGCTTCCACGACGACCTCACCGGCCGTTTCCCGGGCCGCGCCGACCGCGACCTCCTCCGGTGCTTCGCGAACCGGCGCTGGCTGCGCCCCGCCGCAGGCGACGAGCAAAAGAAGGACGAGCGAGTTCCCCAAACCGCGCATGAGGTGGCGCTTAGCATCCGCGCTGGCCGGTGAAAATGGCGCGCGACGGCGCCGCGACGTTAAGGGCGAGACGATAACGCCGTGAGCCCGCCCCGGCGTGGGAGCACCGGTCTACTCGGCGGGCTTCGCCGTGGCCTCGTTGCCGGGCCCCTCGCGTCCCCGCGCCTCGCCGGCCAGCGGCGCCATGGCGATGCCGGGCTGCGTCGGCGTGGGCGAACGGATGCCGATGGCGAGCTCGCGGTAGTGGAGAAAGAGGCTCTGGAGAATGCTCAGCACTGGGACCGCCAGCAGCGTGCCCGCGATGCCGAAGACGGACTCACCGGCCAGGAGCGCAAAGATGATCAGCGCCGGATGCATCTTCGCCGAGTCGCCCATGATCTTGGGGTTGAGCAGGTTCCCCTCGATCTGGTGAATGGCCACGATCCAGACGAAGACGCCTACGGCCGTCGGCAGCGAGATCTCCAGACCGAGGAGGATGGCCGGCACGGAGCTGATGAGCGTGCCGAAGATGGGGATGACGCTGAGCACCGTCGTGAAGAGCGTGAGCACGGGCCAGTAACGCAGGTCGAAGACCCAGAACCCGATGCCGCTGAGCACACCGTTGACGAGGGCGATGAGCAGCTGGCCGCGCACGACGCCGCCGAGGCCCCGGTCGATGCGCCGCACGAGCCGGTCGAAGCTCGGGCGCCGGTCCACCTCCCAGAGGTTCCGGAAGAAGCGACGGATCTGCTCGCTGGTGACGAGCAGGTAGGCGCTGACCATGAGCATCAGGAAGAAGGTGAAGACGCCGCGGACGAAGGACTGCACCGCCTTCTGCGCGCTTCGGAGGAGCGTGGCGGCCTGCTCGCGGGTGTCCTCGCTCGCGCCTTGCAGCGCGGCCGTGAGCGCCGCGGTGATATCGCCCTCGTCGTTGCCTTCGCCCGGCACGACGCGCAGCCGGTAGCCGTCCCCCTGAGGCTCCAGCACCACGCCCCGGGCCGGCAGCTCGACGCGATAGCCGCCGCCCTCTTGCGGCGTGCTGGGCACGACGCGAATGGCAGGCAGGCGTTCGGCCTCCCCCTCGGCGCTCGTCACCACGTCCGGTCCGTGGGCCTCGCCGGCCCCGTGGCTGCCGACCGGGCGCGCGGCATCGTAATCCCGCATGGCCCCCCGGAAGCGTCGCTCGAGCTCCGGTAGCCACTCGTCCCGGGCCGTGTTGACGGCGCGCGGGACCTCGAAGGCCAGGCGTTCGATCTCCACGGCCAGCCGCGGCACCCCGTAGGACACGAAGGCCCCGAGAATGCCCACGAGCACGAGGTAGACCGTCGTCACCGCGGCCCAGCGCGGGAGACCCCGCTCGCGCTCGGGGGTGCGTTCCAGGCGCCGCACGAGCGGCGCCATCACGTAGGCCAGCACGATGGCGAAGGAAAAGGGAACGAGGACCGCGCGAAAGGTCACCAGCGCGACGAAGAGCACGCCGCCCCAGATGGCGAAGAAGAGGCGCCGGCCCTGGACCTCCTTCGCGGCCCGCGCCTCGCCGTAGCGCGCGCCCGGCTCCGTTCCCATCTCCTCCACGACGCCCCTTCCTTAGCAAACGCCGCGCCCCGCGGCCGCATTCCCGCGAACTCGCCACGCGTCGCGAGGCGACGGGCTCAAAGAAAAACGGCGCCCAGCCGAAGCTGGACGCCGCCTTCCGGTGCGAAGAGCGCGGGGCTTCAGCCCTCGTCGCCCTCCTCGTCGCCGATCTCGATGCTGCCGAGCTTGTCCTTCAGCAGGTCGCCGAGCTTGGCGCTCGGGCGGCCCGTCGGGGCGTTCGGCGCACGCTGGGCGCGCTGCTGCTTCCGCTCGGCCACGAAGCGCATCTTCTCGTCGAGCTCCGCGTTCTCGAGGTCCTTGAGGCTGAGCTTGATGGTGCGGTCGTCGTCATCGAGGCGAATGACCTGCGCCTTCATGATGTCGCCGGCCTTGACCACGTCCGAGGGGTCGACGCTGAGATCGTGACCGATCTCGCCGCGAGCCACCGAACCCATCACGCCGGGCTCGAGCTCCACGGTCGCCTCGTACTCGTTGGCGGCCACGGCGCGCACCTCGAGGATCGTGCCCTCGGGGTAGCGCTCGGGGATGTAGCTCCAGGGGTCCTCGAAGAGCTGCTTGATACCCAGGCTGACCTTCTTCTCCTCGTGGTTGATGGAGAGGATGATCGCCTCGACGTCGTCGCCCTTGCGGTAGACCTCGGCCGGGTTGTTGATGCGCTGGGTCCAGCTGAGGTCCGACTTGTGGACCATGCCGTCGACGCCATCTTCGATGCCGACGAAGACGCCGTAGTCCGTAAGGCTCCGGACCTTGCCCTCGATGATGTCGCCGGGCGTGTACTTCTGCGTGAAGAGCGTCCAGGGATCGGGCTCGAGCTGCTTGAGGCCGAGGCTGATGCGCTTGTTCTGGATGTCGATGTCGAGAACGACGGTCTCGACCTCTTCACCCATCTCGAGGACCTTCGAGGGATGCTTGGGCTTCGTCCACGTCATCTCGCTGACGTGAATCAGGCCCTCGACGCCCTGCTGGAGCTCGACGAAAGCGCCGTAGTCCGTGATGGACACGACCTTGCCGCTGACGCGCACGCCAGGCTTGAAGGTCTGCGCCGCCATGTTCCAGGGGTCCTCCTGGGTCTGCTTGAGGCCCAGGGAGACGCGCTCCGTGTCCGAGTTGTACTTGAGGACCTTGACCGTGACCTCGTCGCCCACGTTGAAGAGCTCGGAGGGGTGGTTGACCCGGCCCCAGGACATGTCCGTGATGTGGAGCAGCCCGTCGATGCCGCCGAGGTCCACGAACGCACCGTACTCGGTGATGTTCTTGATGGAGCCGGTGACGATCTGACCCTCCTGGAGGTTTTCGAGGGTCGCGGCCTTGAGGCGGTCGCGCTCGCGCTCGAGGAGCACGCGACGGCTGAGCACGATGTTGCCGCGCTTCTTGTTGAACTTGATGACCTTGAAGTCGAAGGTCTGGCCGAGGAGCTTGTCCAGGTTCCGCACGGGGCGGAGGTCGACCTGGGAGCCCGGCAGGAAGGCCTTCACGCCGCCGCGAATGGTGACCGAGAGGCCGCCCTTCACACGCTGGGTGATGGTCCCGCTGATGAGCTCATCGCGCTCGCACGCGGCGCTGATCTCGTCCCAGACCTTGAGCTTGTCGGCCTTCTCCTTCGAGAGCATGACGAGGCCGTGCTCGTTCTCCTTGCTCTCGATGAGGACGTCGCAGAGGTCGCCGGCGTTGACCTCGATATTGCCTTCCGCGTCGTGAAACTCGTGGATCGAGATGACGCCTTCGGACTTGTAGCCGATGTCGACGACGACGGAATCTTTGCCGACCTTGATGACCGTTCCGGAGACGATGTCGCCTTCGCGGAGCTGGTCCGTGCGGCTGGAGGTCGCCTCGAAGAGGTCGGCGAAGGACTCGCTCGGGGCCGCGGGGGCCTCCGCGGCGGGCGGAGCCGCGGGCGGCGGCGCGGCCGGCGTCTCGGCCTCGGTCGGGGTGGTTTGTTCGTTCATGTAGGTAAACGGGAGGCGGGCGCGATGGGGCCACGCTCCCGGCTGGGGTGGACGGTGAGGCACCAGGCAAGGCGTTCCGGACCATCCGGGCGCGCGCCAGATCGTTCCCGTGCGGCGGGTCGGATCCCGAGTCCCCGGTGAATTCCGAGGCTTCGTGGAGCGGTGAGCAGCCGCGGAGCGCGGGGCGCCCGGCGGGAGCGACGAGGTAGCAGTCGCCCCAGAGGCAGTCAATGCGGCCTGGCGTGCCCCGAGCGCTGCCCGGCCGGTCTGCGGACCCGCACGCGGTTAGGCGCCGCTGGGCTGCATGCGCCGGCGCACGATGGCCTCGAGCGCGTCGACGACTTCCTCGAAGGAGAGGTTGGTGCTGTCGAGCGTAAAGCCATCGTCGGCGGCACGGAGCGGCGCGACGGGACGCATGGAGTCGCGCCGGTCGCGCGCCGCCATCGCCGCTTCGAGCTCCTCGAGGGGCGGCACGGCCTTGCCCCGGGCCGCGAGGTCCTCCAGGCGCCGGAGCGCCCGGGCCCGCGGCGTCGCCGTCAAGAAGACCTTCACCTCGGCGTCGGGGAAGACCACGGTGCCAATGTCCCTGCCCTCGAGGACCACGCCGCCGCGCGCGCCGAGGCGGCGCTGCACGCCGAGCAGCGCGTCACGCACCGGCGGATGCTGGCTCACCTTGCTGGCGCCCTCCCCCATCTGCGGCGTCCGCAGCTGGTCGTCCCGGTCCACGCCGGCGAGGTGAAGGCGCGCCGCGCCCTTCGGGCCGGGCTCGAAGGAGAGCTTCAGCGTCGTCGCCAACCCCCCGAGCGCGGCGGCGTCGCTCCAATCGACGCCCGCCTCCCGCGCCGCGAGCGCCACGGCGCGGTAGAGCGCGCCGGTGTCCACGAGCACGAAGCCGAGGCGAGCAGCGAGGTCCCGGGCCGTGGTGCTCTTGCCCACACCCGCGGGCCCGTCGATAGCCACCACGGGCTTGTCGCGCTTCGCCTCCGTCACGGGGTCGAGTCGTAGCGCAGATCCCCGCCGAGCGCCCCGAGCACCTCGGTGAAGGTCGGAAAGCTCGTCGCGATGCAGGCCGCGTCCTCGATGACCGTCTCGCCGGCCTCCGGCGGGCAGGCGAGACCGAGGCACGCCGCCGCCATGGCGATGCGATGGTCGCCGCGGCTCGCGATGGTCGCCGGGCGAAGGGCGCCGCCGCCTTCGACGATCAGGCCGTCGTCGAGCTCCGTGCACGGCACCCCGAAGGCGTCGAGGACGGCGGCCATGGCCGCGAGCCGGTCGCTTTCCTTGACGCGGAGCTCCCGGGCGTCGCGGATCTCCGTGCGTCCCGGCAGGCCCGCCGCGAGCGCGCAGAGCGCGGGCACCTCGTCGATCATGCGCACGAGCAGCTCACCGCCGAGCACGGTGCTCCGGCCCTCGCGCGCGCTGGCCCCGGCCAGCTGGAGGTCCGCCACGGGCTCTCCGCCGGCGCCGTCGCCCTTGGGAACGGCCTGCACGCCCAGGCCCATGAGGCGGAGCTGGTCGAGCAGGCCCGTGCGCGTGGGGTTCACGCCCACGCCCTCGAGAACCACGTCGCCGCCGGGCCGAAGCAGCGCGGCCACGAGGGGGAAGGCCGCGGCGCTGACGTCGCCAGGCACATGCCAGTCGAAGCCATCCCAGCCGAGCGGCTCGCTGCCCTCGGTGGGGTCCAGCACCACGGCGCTCCCGGCGGTGCGCAGCGGCAGACCCAGCGCGAGCATCATGCGCTCCGTGTGGTCCCGGCTGAGCACGGGTTCTTCGAGCGCCGTGGGCCCGGCGGCGTAGAGGCCGCTCAGGAGCAGGCAGCTCTTCACCTGCGCGCTGGCCACCGGGAGCCGGTACTGGATGCCCGCGAGGGACTCGTCCTCCGTGAGCGGCGCGATGCCAAGCGGCGCGTAGACCTCTCCGCCTTCCTTGCCTGGGCGTTCCTCGCCGGGGGCCGCGCTTCCGGCGATGTGCGCGCCGCGCGCGCGCAGCGGGAACACCACGCGACCCATGGGCCGGCGCGTGAGCGACGCATCGCCGGCGAGGCGGCACCCGAAACGCTGGCCGCTGAGCAGCCCCGCGAGCAGGCGCATGGTGGTGCCCGAGTTGCCGCAGTCGAGCACCTGCCGGGGCATGCGAAGACCGCGCAGGCCCACGCCCTCGAGGCGCGCCTCCTCGGCGCCGGCCACGCCGGCGCGCTCCACCTTCACGCCGAGGGCCTCGAAGATGGCCATGGTCGCTCGGTTGTCCTCGCCGCCGCTGAGACCGGTGACGTGGCACGGGCCCCGGCTGAGGGCGGCGAAGATCACGGCCCGGTGACCGATGGACTTGTCTCCGGGAACGCGAACGCGACCCCGCAGCGGCGCGGTCCCGCCGCGCACGCGAAGTGTGCCGCCCCCGCTCACGGGGTCACGGGCGGCGGCGGCGAGCCCGCGCTGCCTCCGCTCTGCATCAGGCCGAGAAAGCCCGTCACGACGGCGTAGAAGCTCCGCACGGTGGCGTCGGGGACGTTCACGTCGAGCAGAACGTCGCCCCCCTCGGCGACGACGGTGACGGTCTGCAGCAGCGACTGCACCGGGAGGAAGGGCGGGGCCTCGCTCTCGGCCTCCTGAAGCTGGGCCTGCACGTCCGCCACGACGCGCTGGGCCAGCGCCGGAACGTCGGTCAACAGCACGCCGCGGACCTGCACGCCATCCGTCGCGTCGATCTGGAGCGCGCCGGCCCGCACCTGCTCGATCTCCGGCGGAGCCAGGGGCGAGCCCCGGAGGGCCTGGCGCATGCCTTCGTTGCGCCCGAGGAGCACGACCTCGACCATCGGCGCCGGAAGAGCCGCCCGCTGCGAGGCCCGGTTCCAATCGGCGTCACTCAGCGCCGCGGGAAGCGAAGGGCTCACGAGCGCCGCCTCCACGTTCTCCCGAGGACCGACCAGCCACCAGCCGTCCTCGAGCTCCACGAAGGCGCCCTGGTCGTCGCCGAAGGCCGTGCGGCCGCCGAGGTTCAGGGGCACGATGTCGTCTTCCTCGCTCAAGTCCACGAACTGCGCCTGCAGCGTGCCGGCGTCGAGACTCGTCTGAAAGAGCACGACGCCGGGCTGTGGACGTCGCTCATCGGGCCCGAGGCTGATGTGCACCGACGACACGGTGCGCAGCACGTCGATGGCCTGCATCACCTTGGCGCTCTCGTCGGGCTCCAGGGAGCCGAGGGCCGACTCGACCCAGGCGAAGTAGGGGCTGGCGAGGACCCGCGGCACGTCGACGCGCGCCACGGCGAAGGTGTTCGCCGGCAGGAACGCCATGGGCTCGAAGGCCGGAAGCGCCGGCCGCGTCACCGCGGCCGCCTCGGGCGTCACCGGCGGCGGCGCGCCCTTGGCGCAGCCGGCGAGGGCCAGGAACGCAAACAGCAGGATCAGACGATTCATCGAAGCTCTCCAGGAGCGGCCTTCGCCGCGGGGTGAGACGGCGCGACGTACGGCGCCAGGGCGCTGGAGCTGAGGGCCTCGAGGAGCCGGTCGTTCATGTCCCGGGTGCCGAGCGTGATGCGGAGAAAGCGCTCGAGGGGAGGAGGCATGGGCCGGGTGATGACGCCCTGGCGCTGGAGCGCCGCGTTCACCTCCGCGCCCGGGCGCGGGAAGCCCACGAGCAGGAAGTTCGCCTGGCTCGGAGCCACCTCGAGGCCGAGCGCGGCCAGGGCCTTGGCCATGCGCGGCCGCTCCGCGGCGTTGAGACGCACGTAGGCCTCCACGTGCGCCGGGTCCGCGAGCGCCGCGACGGCGCCCGCCTGTCCGAGCGCGTTGACGTTGAAGGGGGCGCGCATGCGGTGCAGGTAGGCGACGAGCGAGGCCGGCCCCACGGCGTAGCCCACGCGCAGCGCAGCGATGCCGTAGGCCTTGGAGAAGGTCCGGAGCACGAGCAGGCGCTCGCGCAGGTGCCGCAAACGGAGCGCGCTCACGTAGTCCGGAGCGTCCGGAAACTCCACGTAGGCTTCGTCGATGACGGCGATGACGCCTTCCGGAAGCTCCGTGAGCAGGCGCGTCAGATCCGCTTCGCCCACGTAGGCGCCCGTGGGGTTGTTCGGGTTCGCCAGGAAGAGCACCTTCGTCTCCGGGCGCACCGCCGCGAGCATGGCGTCCACGTCCCAATGGAGATGGTCCCGGAGCGGTACCTCCGTGTAAGGCACGCCGGCGGCCGTGCAGCCGAGCCAATAGCAAACGAAGCTCGGCTTGCCGTAGACCACGTGCTCATCGCGGCCCGGGAAGGTCCGGCAGATGAGGTCGATGAGCTCGTTGGAGCCGTTGCCCGTCACCACCTCGTCCAGGGACACGTCGTGGTGCGCCGCGAGGGCTTCCCGGAGCCGGTAGGCCACACCGTCCGGGTAGAGGTGCAGGTCGGCGGCGGCGGCGCGCACGGCCTCGATGACCCGAGGCGAGGGCCCGAGCGGGTTTTCGTTGGAGGCGAGCTTCAGCGCACCGGAGATGCCGAGCTCACGCTCGAGCTCTTCCGCGGGCTTGCCGGGCTTGTAGGGGATCATCCGCGCGACGTTCTCGGGAACGGGGGCGGCGGGAAGGGGCGGCATGCGGAGAGACTGGTGCGAGCGCGGCGAAGGCTCAAGGCGCGCTGCCCCTCGTCTCGGCGTCCGCTGCGGCCGGCCCGAGAGCAAGGGCACGGAAGGCGACGGTGACCGGCCCTAGGACTCCCCCATGGCGGACCGCGACGAGCACGAGGCGATCCTGGCCGACCTGGCAGCCGCCGACGCGAGCCTGGCCGCTGCCCTCGACGCGCGGGCGAGCGCCGTGCAGCGCCTCGTGACCCTGCGCCACCGGGACCCGGAGGGCTTCTTCCGCGGCCCGCTGGACGAGGCGGTCCTTCGACGGATCCGGGACGCGCTCCGCGTGTTTCCGCCCAAGGACGTGGAGCCCATCGTGCGCGAGCTCCTGGGCGTGAGCGCCGCTCTGGCTGCGCCCCGGCGTATCGCGTTCTTCGGCGCCGACGCCGGCTTCGCGCACCTCGCCGCCCGGCGCACCTTTGGCGAGACGGCGACCTACGAGGCCCGGGATTCCGTGCAGGCGCTCCTCGACGAGGTCCGCGGCGAGCGCGTGAGTCGCGCCGTGCTCCCGCTGGAGACCTCCACGGACGGCGTCGTCTCGGCGACGCTCCACGGTCTCACGGCCGTGGAAGAGGTGCGCATCTGCGGTGAAGTCACCGTAGCGACGAGCTACCACCTCTACTCGCCGAGCGGGAACGCGGCGAACGTGGGCAAGATCTACGGCGCCATCCCGGCCCTCGGCGCCTGCGAGCAGTACCTGCGGCGCGACCATGCCCGGGCGACCGTGCTGGACGTGCCGAGCGGCGCCATGGCCGCCGAGCTCGCCCGCGACGACCAGGGCGCCGCCGTGCTGGGCACGGAGCTCCTCGGCGCGCTCTACGGCCTCACGCGCATCGCGGAGCGCGTCGAAGACCAGGCCGAAGCACGAACGCGCTACGCCATCGTGGGCCGGGACCTGGTCCCGCGCACGGGCCGGGACCGGACCATCGTCTCCCTCGCGCTCCGCGACGAGCCCGGCGCGCTCTACCAGTCCCTCGCCCCCTTCGCGGACCGGGACGTGAACCTCACGCGCCTCGAGTCGCGACCCGCGAGCCGAGGGCCCTGGCGCTACGTCTTCTACCTCGAGATGGACGGTCACGTGAGCGACCGGAACGTCGTCACGGCCCTCGAAGACGTGCGGGCGACGAGCCGTCACGTGCGCGTTCTCGGGAGCTACCCGCGACCCACCGAGCGTTGATCAGTCGTCGCCTTCGCCGAGCAGCTCCTTGAGCCGCGCGAGGGCCTCGAGAGCCTCGAGGGGCGTCATGCGGTTCGGGTCGAGCTCGGCCAGCCTTCGCTCCACGGCGCTCGCTTCCCGGGGCGCGGGCGCGGCGAAGAGCTCGAGCTGCGCGCGGCCCGCGGCGTCGACGGGGCGCATGCGCGCGGGCGTCCCGCTCGGCAGGAGCTGACCGGCCTCCAGGTCCGCCAGGAGCGCCCGGGCGCGCGCGAGGAGCGCCGGCGGCAACCCCGCGAGGCGCGCGACGGCCACGCCGTAGCTTCGGCTGCTCCCTCCGGGGACGAGCTTGTGCAGAAAGACCACCTCACCGTCGTACTCCCGCGCCGCAACGTTGACGTTCGCCACCGCGGGCCGCGTCGCCGCCAGCTCGCAGAGCTCGTGGTAGTGCGTCGCGAAGAGCGTGCGGCAGCCGACCACGTCGTGCAGATGCTCCGCCACGGCCCAGGCGATGGCGAGGCCGTCGTAGGTGCTCGTGCCGCGGCCGATCTCGTCCAAGATGACGAGCGAGCGCCGCGTCGCACCGCGGACGATGCGCGCCGTCTCGGTCATCTCGACCATGAAGGTGGACTGGCCGCCGCCGAGGTCGTCCGAGGCGCCCACGCGCGTGTAGAGTCGGTCCACGAGACCGATGCGCGCGCGCGCGGCGGGCACGAAGGCGCCGGCCTGGGCCAGCACCACCGCCAGCGCCATCTGCCGCATGGCCGTGGACTTGCCCGCCATGTTCGGGCCCGTGATGACCAGGAGGCTCGGCGGCCCTTCCGCGGCGCCCTCCCGAGCTCGCGCCGCCAGGTGCACGTCGTTGGGCACGAAGGTGCCAGCCGCGGCGAGCTGCTCCACGATGGGGTGGCGCGCGTCGGTCAGGGAGAGCACGTCGCTGCCGTCGACCTCGGGCCGCACGTAGCCCCGCTGCTGCGCGACCTCGGCCAGCGCCGCGTGCACGTCGAGGGCCGCGAGGGACCCGGCCATGCGCCGGAGCGCCTCGGCCCCGCGGCCCACGACGGCCCGCAGGTCCTCGAAGAGCTGTTGCTCGAGGCGACGGCTCCGCTCGTCCGCGCCGAGGATCTTGGCCTGGAGCTCGGCGAGCTCCTCGGTGACGTAGCGCTCGCCGTTGGCGATGGTCTGCTTGCGCACGTAGTCGCTCGGCACCCGGGCCGTGTGCGCCCGCGTCACCTCGATGGTGTAGCCGAAGACCCGGTTGAACTTGACCTTCAGCGAGGGGATGCCCGTGCGCGTGCGTTCCCGCTGCTCGAGGGAGAGCACGATGTCCTTGCTCTCCGAGGAGAGCGCCCGAAGCTCGTCGAGGTCCGCGTCCACGCCCGGGCGCACCACGCCGCCATCGCGGGTCGTCGCCGGCGGGCTCTCCTCGAGCACCTCGAAGAGCGTCTCTTCGAGCGCCGCCAGCTCCGTCCCGGCCGGCGGAACGAGGGCCGCGAGCGTGTCGTCGACGCTCTCACCCGCGGCCTCGAGGAGCCGCGCGCGCAGGGACCGCGCCGCCTGGAGCGAGTCGCGAATGCCGGCCAGGTCCCGCGGCAAGGCCAGCGCGAGCTCGGCGCGCGTCGCGAGGCGCTCGAGGTCCGCGACGCCTTTCAGCCCCTCGCGCAGCTCCCGGCGCAGCGTCGCATCGTTCACTAGCGCCCCCACCGCGTCGTGGCGCCGGCGAATCACTGCCACGTCCGTGAGCGGCGCCAGGAGCCGGCGGCGCAGGGCCCGGGCGCCCATGGCCGTGCGCGTCAGGTCCACCTGATGAAGGAGCGACCCCTGGCGCTCTCCGGAGAGCGTGCGCACGAGTTCGAGGTGGCGTACCGCCGCCTCGTCGAGCACGAGCCTGTCCGCCGGGTCGTAGCGGCCCACGCGGCGAATGGAGAGCGTGGACCCGGGCTGCGCGACGTCCGCGTAGGCCAGCGCGCGCACCGCCGCGGCCCGGGCGAGCGGGTCCTCGAGGGCCGGGCCCTCGGCCTCCTCTCCGAGGACGCGCGGTAGGAGCTCGGCGCCTTCCGCGTCGCCCGCCGGCGCATCGCTCCGGCGCATGGTGGCCCGGAGCGGGCTCGCCGCGAGCATGGCCTCGAGGCCGTCGCCGGCGGCGCCGAGGGGCAAGAGCAGCTCCCGGGGATCGAGGCGCACCAGCTCGGCGAGGAGCGCCGTGTCGTCCGGTAGCGCGCAGGTGCGGAGCGTACCCGTCGAGAGCTCGAGGGCCGCGAGACCGCGCGGCGCCGGTCCCTTCGTGGCCTCCGGCGCCGCGCCGGCCGCGATGGCGACGAGGTAGTTGTCCGCGCGGGCATCGAGGGCGTCCTCCTCGAGGCAGAGCCCGGGCGTCACCACCCGCACGACCTCCCGCGGCACCACGCCCTTGACGGTCTTCGGGTCGGCCATCTGCTCGCAGAGGGCGACCTTCTGGCCCTGCTGGAGGAGCCGGGTCAGGTAGCCGCTGGCCGCGTGATGCGGCACGCCCGCCATGGGAATGGACTCGCCGAGGGGCCCCTTGCCGCGCGTCGTGAGCGTGATGTCGAGGAGCTCGGACGCGCGGACGGCGTCGTCGTAGAAGAGCTCGTAAAAGTCCCCGAGGCGGAAGAAGAGCAGCGCGTCCGGGTACTGCTCCTTGGCCCGGAGAAATTGCTGCATGACGGGCGTCGGCCCTTTGCGCTTGCGGCCCCCGGTCGATCCCTTGCGCTTCCCGGCCACGCCGGCGCCCTCAGTCGATGGCCCGGCGCGTCGCGAAGGGCTCCACGCTGAGCTCCAGAATACGGTCCCCGTTGGCGTCCACGGCGTAGAGCCGCCGCGCCTCGGGCAGGTAGCTCAGCCCCGAGAAGACCGCTGTCCCGTCCGGGTTCACGAAGGCGTCCGTCGCCGGGTCCTGCAGCGTAAAGGTGAGCCGGGAACTCTGGTCTCCGAGCCCCTCGCCAAGGGGGTCGGGGGTGATTCGGAAGGCGACCTGGGGGTTGCGGTAGATCGCGTTCAGCAGCGCCCGGCCATTGCGGAAGGTGGTGGGGTCGTTCTCGTCCACCGGCTGGTTGGCGAGGTCGACGGTGCACAGGCCTCCCGGACCCTCGACCACGCGGTGCAGGAAGCCGGTGAGCGTGCCCGTCACCACGTAGGCGTCCCCGGTCAGCACCACGGACTCGAAGAGCTGCCCCGGCGCGAGCGCGTCTTCACCGATGGGCGCGTAGCACTCGGCGAAGCGCTCGGCGACGTCGCGTCCCGTTGCTGGCGTCACCGTCAGGGCGCCTTGTTCGGAGCGCACGATGTTCATCTCGAGCTCCAGGGCCCGGTCCCCGTCCCGGTCGGCGTAGAAGACCTCGCAACGGGCGCTCGCGTCGGCCCGTGGCGTGGGCGGGTCGTCGGCGATGCGGAGCCGGTCACCTCCGTAGCCGCACTCCGGCGCCGCCGGGTCCTCGGCGCACGCGACCTCGACGTTCTCCCGCCCCAAAACGCCGCGGGTGCAATGGGAGACGCTCTCGTCCCGGACCACGACCTGCCCCGCGAAGAGCGCGTCGACGAAGCTCGTGCCTTCGGGCCGGTCGAAGCGCGCGGCGCCGCCGCCGGTGCCCGGGATCAAGCCCTGCCATTCCGCACGCCAGGTCTCGCCGCGACGGTCGAAGGGCGAGAGCGTGGCGCAGATGCGCGGCACCACGGCCTGCTGGTTCGTGTCCGTGTTCGTCGCGGTTTCGCCGAACACCGGCGCCATGAAGCGCGGGCAGCTCAGGACGCTCAAGGGCAGCGGGTCCAGGCCCATGCCGGGTGCCGAGGGGCTGGCGCAGCCGAGCGCTTCCACGGCCGGATCCGGGTTCACCACGCCGAGGCAGAGCCCGAGCACGCCGCTGCCATCCTCGTTGACCGACGCGGCGCTGGTCCCGAGGGTCAGGGCCGGCGAGGCGGGCAGGTTCAGGTCCTCGGTGCTGATGAGGCCACCGATGCGCGGACGGTGCCGCGCGACGTAGGCGAAGCTGTCGCGCTCGCTGACTTCGTTGCCCTGGTCGTCGCGCCCGACGTCGCAACGCAGCGTTTCGTCCCGGAAGAAGCTCCCGCGGCACGTCGCGTCGAGGTCGTGCACGTCGACGATTTGAAGCTCGCCGGTGGCGAGCGCGGCCACGAGGAACACACCGCGCAGATTCGTCGGGCCAGGCAGGTCCGCCGCGAGGCCCACGCGGCGCGGGTCGTCGAGGCGCGAGTCGCACCAGTTGAGGTCGAAGGCGGCGTTGGCGTCGCTGCCCTCCCCGACATCGAGGATCGCGCCGGCCCGGTCGATGAAGGTGCCGCGCGGGAGCGTCTCGAGGTCGCCGTCGCCATCGAGGTCGCCGGCGAAGTCCTCGCCGTTGGCCACGAGCACGTCGTTCGTCACCACGGCGAGCGCGTCGGCGGCAGCGCGGAGCGCCAGCCGTGCCGCGGGCTCGCCCTCCTCCGTGGTGACCGGGAGCACGGCGCCGAAGGTCGCGCTCCCCGGGTCACTCACGTCGACGACGAGCACGCTGCCGTCCGTCGCGTCGATGGCATAGAGAAAGCGCTCGAAGACCACCTCGTCGTCGGCTCCGTAGAGCGCGGCCTCGTCGAGGTCCGGCTCCGGCAGGGCGTCGGTGGTCTCCGGGATGGTCGATGGCACCGGGGGCGACACGGCCAGGCTCCGCACGGGCACGCCCGTCGGCAGCGGCGGGAGCGCGTCGAGGCGCGGTGTGCCGTCGGCCTCCACGCCCAGCCCGTAGCGGTGCACGAGGGGCAACACGCCGTCGGCGACCCAGAGCTGCCGAGGGGGCTCGGCGGAGCTTCCCGGGTCCAGGTCGACGACCTCGAGGTCCAGCGGAGCCGGCGTCGCGCCGAGGGGTACCACCTCGGCCTCGGCCTGGGCCTGAGCCGCGTCCGGGGTGCGCACGTCGTCCCGCGCGTCCACCTGGTCGCGGCAGAGCCGGCGGTAAGCGCCGGTGCGCACCAGCGGCTCCCCGAGGGCGTCGACGAGGGGCACGGGCTCGAGGGCCGCGGCGTCGGGCACGGGGAGCGGAAATCGAAGGCGCTGGATGCCGTCGGCGTCCGCGGCGTCGGCGAGGGGCGCGTCGTCGGCGCCGAGAGGCACCACCTCGAGGGCCCCGGCTTCCGGAATCGCAGCCACGAGGAAGCCGGTGACCGCCTCGCCCTCGGGCGCGTCGTCGCGCTCGACCAGCGCCAGCGCCGCCGGCCCACCGGCGAGCAGCGCCTCCCCTTCCGCGTCGCCGGCCGTGACCAGCTGCCGGTTGAACTCACGCGTCGGGAGCCAGGCCAAGCTCCGGCTCGCGAAGCTCGCCACGTAGGTGGTCGAGCGAGGCACCGGAGCCGTTGCCAGCGCCTCCGGCGGCTTTCGCGCGCGGACGACGATGGCCGTGGGCCCCTCTCCCACGCGCCGGAAGGTGAAGCCGGGGACGCGCGCGTCCAGGTCGAGCACGGCGCCGCGGTCGAGGTCTACCGTGCCCACTTCACCGCGCGCGGTCTGCGCCACGAGCAGGTCGACGACGTAGTCGAAGGAGGGCTCGATGCGTTCGTCCGTGTCCGTACGCGCCGGAAAGCCCCGGCAGTTTTCGAAGGGGACGATGGCCTGCACCTCGTCGTCTTCGTCCACGCCGAAGGCGTTCGTCTCGCGCACGCACACGAAAGCCAGAGCGCCGGGCCGCTCGAAGGTGGCCGGCACGACGAGGACCGGGTCCGAGCGGCACCCGAAGAGCGCCGCGCAGGCCAGGGCCAGCGCGAAGACGGGGAGTCGCCGCATCAGTTGAGCTCGTCCCGCGCCGCGGGTCGCCCGAGGAGCCCGAGGAGCTGCGGGGAGCACTCGTCGCCCGTCATCAAGTCTCCGCGGAGACAGGCCAACATGGGGGCGAGGTCCACGAAGCGGACCGTCGAGGCCACGAAGTCGAGCACGTAGGCGCGCTGCCGAGGCACGTCGACCACGATCTCGAAGGGCCCACCGAGGTTGCGCACGATGCCCACGAGCGCGCCCAGATCCACGTCGACGACCCAAACGTCCTGGCTGTCGAAGCAGGACACGAAGGCGAGCGTTCGCCCCTCCGTCGGGAAGGTCTCCACGGTGAGCTTGGACGGCCCCAGACCGACGGGGACCCGGCGCAGCACGCGGATGCGGTCGTCCATGGCCTCCGGGTCCGTAACGAGCAGGGCGTTCGGCGTGCGGTTCAAGAGGTAGGCCCGGCGCACGTCCGGCCGCGGGTCGATGGCGAGGGCGCGCACGTCGCCGAAGCCACGGCTCGTGTCGAGGTCCTCGAACACCAGCGTGCGCGACCGGTAGAGCTGCGTGCGCTCGATCTGCGCGAAGCCCCCGGCGCCGGCTTCGATCACCTCGGCGGCGATGCCGAAGCGCGCCACGCCCACGGTGGTGGCGCTCGCCAGCCAACCGAGGCCGCTGGCGTCGTCGAAGGTCACGTCGACGAGCAGGCTGCCCAGACCCCCGAGCGTCGCGAGGAGCCGCGGGCTCGGACGATCGTCCTGGTCGCCGTCCACGAAGAGGCTCGCGCTGCCCCCGCGGTGCGCGAAGAGCACGTAGGCCCCGTCGACGGGCGCGCTCCCCGGCGGCATCAGGTCCGCGAAAGGCCCGGCGATGACCCCCACGGGGTCGTTGGGCAGCGTGACGTCCCGCTCCCGGGCGAGGCTCTCGTCCACGCGCGCGAAGTCCGCGCTGCAGCGCTCGAAGTCGGCGCTCTCGTCGCCCCCGCAGGAAAGGCCGCCGCTCTCGTCCGTGTCCACGAAGGTCAGATTCGCGTCGCCGCGCATGGGCAAGTAGAGGCGTCGACCCTCCGGTCCGAGGGCCATGCCGTCGGCAAAGGACCCGGTCTGCACCTGGTCGAGGAGCACGTCTTCGAAGCGCACGTCCTCCTGGCGCAGCTCGCCGAGCCGGTCCTCCAGCTCGAGGGGAAGCACCTGGCATTCGCCGGCGGACGTGATGCGGTTCGTCGGGTCGTCCACGAGCCGCGGGCAGGCGTCCATGAGCGCATTGAGCCGCGTGAGGTCGTAGCTGTGCAGCGCTCCCCGGTTGAAGCGGAGGTCGAAGTTCGAGTTCGCGACGTAGAGCACGTCCCCGTTGGCCGAGAGGGTCATGGCCGACGGGAAGAAGAGCTGGCCCGAAGGCGGCGACTGCCCATCGGTCTCGCACGCGAAGAGCGCCGTCATCGCCAACAGGCCCACGACGAGGGCGCCCCCGTGAGGGGAGCGGCAGCGCACGGGGCAGCGGTCGGCAGCGAGCGGCATGGCGGCGGAACGTAGTCGCCGGGCCTCACCCCAGCAAGGACGCGAGGCGCGAAGGCTTCGGCCCTTTGAACGCCCCGCGGCAGACCGCATTCCCAGGGGAACTCCGGGCTCAGTTCGCCCAGGGGTCGAGGAGCTCGGCCGAGGGCCGGCGCCCGCGCATCTGCGCCGGCTGCATCATCGGCGCTTCCTGCATCGGCTGGACCCGCGGCGTCCTGCGCTGACGCGAGCTGGATCGGACGAGCGCGAAGGAGACCGACGTGTCCGTGAGCGAGGAGATGGCGAAGTCGCGGCTTCGGTAGCCGGGGAGGCGGAGCTGCAGGTCGAGGCGCGCGTCGCCCTCCGGGCGCGGCACCTCGAAGGGCGTGTTGCCCAGGAGCTCGTCGGCGCGCCACACCTCCGCACCGGCGGGCTCCGAGCCCACGGTCACGGTCACGGCCGGACCCTCTCCGGGCGCCGCGCCCACCGGCGGCTGCACCGCGGTCGGGGTGTCGTTGGCCGCGTCGTTCGCCGCGGGCGCCTCGCTCTCCCCGGCGGCCAGCGTGGGCGCGGCCGCGACGGGGGTGACGGGCTCCTCCGCCGGGGTCGAGTTGCCGCCGAGAAACGCGGCCGCGGCACCGCCGCCGGCGATCACGAGCGCGCCGAGGCCGAGCACGAGCGGCATGCGGCTCTTGCTCGGGGCCGCGGTCCCGGCGCGCGGGTCGAGGGTGGACTGAAGCTCCGAAGGCGGGCCGACCTGCCCACGCGGCAGCGTATGGCTGGCCGTTTGTTCACGCGCGAGCGTCCCGACGCCCTGCTCCACGCGGAGCAGGTCCTCGTAGAGCTCGCCCATGTTCTGGTAGCGGTGCTCCACCTGCTTCGCCATGGCCTTGAGGATCACCGCCTCCAGGTCCTCGGGAAGCTCGGGGACCACCTGCCGCGGCGGTACCGGCTGCTCGTAGAGGTGCTTGGTGAGGATCCCCATCAAGTTGTCGGCGTCGAAGGGGACCGCGCCGGTGCACATCTCGTAGAGGATGATGCCGAGCGCGTAGACGTCCGTTCGGTGATCGACGCCGCTTCCGGAGCACTGCTCCGGCGACATGTAGTGCGGCGTGCCGAAGACCTGACCGGCCCGGGTGAGCTTGCTCGAGGAACCGCCCACCTTGGCGATGCCGAAGTCGAGGACCTTGACGAAGTTCGAGTCCCCGCCGCGGCGAATCAGATAGATGTTGTCCGGCTTGAGATCGCGATGGACGATCCCGGCCTCGTGCGCGGCGCCGAGGGCCTGGCAGAGCTGCTTGGCGATGTGCACCACGCGCGCCGGCTCGACAACCCCGGCCTCGATGGCGCCGGTGAGGTCGACGCCCTCGAGGTACTCCATGACGAAGTACGTCGACTGGTCCGGTAGCGCGCCGAAATCGCTGATGTCGATGATGTGCTGGTTGCCGATGGCCGACGCGGACTGCGCCTCCTGGCGAAAGCGCGTGATGATCTCCTCGTCCCGCGACACGTCGGGACGAAGCACCTTCACGGCCAAGGACTTTTGGAGAACGATGTGCTTCGCCTTGTAGACGAGGCCCATGCCGCCCTCCCCGAGCACGCTCTCGACCTCGTAGCGGCCGTCGATGGTCGTGCCGACGAGCTTGTCCTCGGGCGCTCCCGGATTCCCCGGCACGGCCTCGAGCTCCGCCTGGCTCATCGAATCGCTCCCTTGCGACATGTCATGCTCGGATGGACGGCACGAGGCGCCCAATCCTTGGGGCCCTCGCGGTCAGCCACAGCCTCCCCCGAGGTCCCGGGACCGTCAAGAGAAGGGCGTGCGTGCCCTGGGGCGGCGCCGTTCGGTGCTCAGCTCCGCACCCGCAGCGCGGCCTGCGCCGCGGCCAGCCGCGCGATGGGAAGGCGCGGGGGCGAGCACGAGACGTAGTCGAGGCCCGCTCGTTCGCAGAAGTCGATGCTCGTGGGGTCGCCGCCGTGCTCTCCGCACACGCCGAGCTTCAGCCCTTCCCGCGTGCCGCGTCCGCCCTCGACGGCGATGCGGATCAGCGCTCCCACGCCTTCTTCGTCCAGCCGCGCGAAGGGATCGGCACTCAGAAGCTCCAGGTCGTCGACGTAGGTCGGCAAGAAGCGCCCTGCGTCGTCCCGGCTGATCCCGAAGGTCGTCTGCGTCAGGTCGTTGGTGCCGAAGCTGAAGAACTCCGCGTGCTCGGCGAGCTGATGCGCGATGAGGCAGGCCCGCGGCAGCTCGATCATGGTGCCGATCTGGTAGTCCACCCGCCGGCCCGCGTCGGCGAAGACGCGCTCGGCCTCCGCCTCGGCGATGGAGCGCATGGACTGAAGCTCCTTCGAGAGGCCGACCACGGGGATCATGATCTCCGGGTGCACGGCGACACCCTCCTGCGCCACCGCGAGCGCGGCCTCCAGGATGGCGCGCACCTGCATGCGGTAGATGGCCGGGAAGGTGAGCCCCACGCGCACGGCGCGATGGCCGAGCATGGGGTTCACCTCGTGCATGGCCTCGGCCCGCGCTTTGACGGCCTCCGGCGCGGCGCCCAGCGCCTGGGCCACGCTCGCGATCTCCTCTGAGGTCTTCGGCAGAAACTCGTGGAGGGGCCAGTCGAGGAGCCGAACGGTGGCCGGAAGACCGTCCATGGCCCGGAAAATCGCCTCGAAGTCGCCGCGCTGCATTGGCGCGATGACGTCGAGCCAGTGGTTACGGGCCGCTTCTCCCTCGGCCAGCACCATGCAGCGCACGGCCTCGAGGCGTTCGTCCGCGAAGAACATGTGCTCCGTGCGGCAAAGACCGATGCCTTCGGCCCCGAAGCTGCGCGCGGTGCGCGCCCCGGCGGGCGTGTCCGTGTTGGCGCGGACCCGCAGGCGACGGCTCGCGTCGGCCCAGGTCATGAGCTGATCGAGCTCGGGGATCGTGGCGGCGGCGACCACGTCGAGGGCCCCGGCGTAGACCTTGCCGTGGCTCCCGTCGAGGCTGAGCACGTCGCCTTCGCCAAAGGTGTGCGTCTCGCCGCCGATGACCACGCGGAGCTGGCGCTTCTGGTAGTCCACATCGAGGGCGCCGACGCCGGCTACGCAGCACTTGCCGAGGCCCCGGGCCACGACCGCTGCGTGGCTGGTCATGCCGCCGGTTGCCGTCACGACGCCCACGGCCGCCTTCATGCCGTGAATGTCCTCGGGGCTGGTTTCCCGGCGCACGAGCAGGACGGCCTGGCCCTCCTTGGCCTTGGCCTCCGCCTCATCGGCGTCGAAGACGATGGCGCCGGTGGCCGCGCCGGGGCTCGCCGGAAGGCCGCTCGCGAGGGGCTTGACGCCCTTCGCGAGGAGCTCGTCGGGGGTCGGAAGGCGCGCGTGGAGGAGCTGCTCGAGGCTCCCAGCCTCGACGCGCATGAGCGCCTGCTCCGGCGTGACCACGCCCTCGGCGACGAGCTCGACGGCGATGCGCACCGCAGCGCGACCCGTGCGCTTGCCCGTGCGCGTCTGAAGCACGTAGGCCTTGCCCTTCTCCACGGTGAACTCGACGTCCTGCATGTCGCCGAAGTGCGCCTCGAGCGCGTCGCAGTGGCGAACGATCTCGGCAAAGACCTCGGGCTGGCGCCGCTCGAGCGTGCGGTCCTCGTGTCCGGGGGCGGCGGCGGCGGCGGTGAGCGCGACGGGCGTGCGAATGCCGGCCACGACGTCTTCGCCCTGCGCGTTGGCGAGGTACTCGCCGTAGAGGATCTTCTCGCCCGTCGAAGGGTTCCGCGTGAAGGCCACGCCGGAGCCGCTCGTCTCGCCCATGTTGCCAAAGACCATCGCCTGTACCGTGCAAGCCGTTCCCCAGCCGTGCGCGATGCCCTGCATCTTTCGGTAGCGGATGGCCCGGTCGTTGTCCCAGCTCCGGAACACGGCGCCGATGGCGCCCCAGAGCTGCTCCTTCACGTCCTGAGGGAACGCCGTTCCCGCCTCTGCTTCGATCATCGCCTTGTAGCGGCTGACGAGCTCCGCGAGGGCCTCCGGCGACAGGTCCTTGTCGAGCATGCGCGCGTCGCCCTGCTCCTTCTTGAGCTGGCCGAGCACCTCCTCGTAGCGCGCGTGATCGACGCCCATCACGACGTCGCCGTACATCTGCAGCAGACGCCGGTAGGCGTCGTAGGCGAAGCGCGCATCGCCGCTGGCCTTTGCGAGCCCCTGCACGGTCTCGTCGTTCAGACCGAGGTTGAGGATGGTGTCCATCATGCCTGGCATGGAGACCCGGGCCCCGGAGCGAACGCTCACGAGGAGCGGCGCGCTCGCGTCTCCGAGGCGCCGGCCCACGTTCTCCTCCACGGTGCCCAGGGCCGCCGCGACCTGGTCCTCGAGTCCCTCCGGGTGACCGCCCTTCGCGAGAAACTCCGTGCAGACCGCCGTCGTGATGGTGAAGCCCGGCGGCACCGGGATGCCCAGGCGGGTCATCGCGTTCAGCCCGGCGCCTTTGCCGCCGAGGAGGTGCTTGAGGTTCGTATCGCCGAGGTCGGCGTCGAAGAGATGAACGTGGTCTTGGCTCAAGGGAAGCTCCTCGCAGGGGCAGGTGCGGCGAAGTCGGTGCGGCGAAGTCGGTGCGTCGAGTGGATCGTGTTCGCGTCGCGGATTGGGGCCCGCGGAGGCCCTTGACGACCCCCAAGCGGCGACCCCCTCAGGCAGGGGCCAGGAGATGCAGGTGGGCGGCCGCGTTCACCGTGTCGGCGATGTTGGCCAGGAGGCGCAAGCGGTTCGTCCGCAATCGCGGGTCGTCGACCATCACGAAAACCTCCTCGAAAAAACGGTCGATGGGCGCCTTGAGCTCGGACGCGACGGTCTCGAAGGCCCGGGTGTAGTCCCGGGAGTCGAGGGCCGAACGAATCACGGGCCCCGCAGCCGCGAAGGCGCCGGCGAGGGCGGACTCGGCGCCCTCCTCGAGCAAGGCCGCGTCGACGGGCCCGCGCGCCGCGTCCTTGGCGATGTTGAAGGCCCGCTTGAAGGCCGTCGCCAGGTCGTCGAACTCCGGCCGCTCGCGGAAGGCCTCGAGGGCCACGAGGCGCGCGCTCAAGTCCCGGGGGCTCAGCCCACCGTCGAGGTCGCCGCTGCCTTCTTCCCACCAGGCCGCGAGGCCCGCGTCGACGAGATCCCCGCGGTGACGCTCGCGGAAGAGCGCCCGGAGCCGGGCCCGGACGAACTCGAGCACGCGGCGCTGCCCTTGGAGGGCCGCGTCGTCGAAATGACCCGCATCGGTCAGCTCCGCGGCCGCGAGGTCCACGAGGCGCG
>JBCCAW010000188.1:0-9686 GCA_039814655.1 Myxococcota bacterium
CCCGGTCGAAACCCGCCAGGGCCTCGCGAAAGCGCTCCATAAGCCGGAGCGTGTCTGCCCGGTGTGCGATGGCCCAGCTGTCCTTCGGGTCGCGCTCGAGCAGCTTCTCGAAATCCGAGAGCGCTTGTTCGTGGCGCCGAAGCTCGACGTAGGTCTCCGCCCGGCGCCCGATGGCGAAGGGGTTGCTCGGGTCGAGGGCGATGCTGCGATCGAGGTCCGCGAGCGCCTGCTCGTAGCGGCCGAGGTCGAAGAGCACCATGCCCCGGTTCGCAAGCGCCCAGGCATAGCGACCGTCGAGGGCGACGGCTTGCGCCAGGTCCGCCCAGGCTTCCGCGAGGCGCTTCAGCGCCCGGTAGCTCGCGCCGCGGCTCGCCCAGGCCCAGGCGTTCTTCGGGTCGAGGGCGAGCGCCCGGCTGAGGTCGTCGATGGCGCCGGTGTGGTTGCCGAGGAGCCGGCGCACTTCGCCACGCTGCGCGAGCGCCCAGGGATAGTCCGGCTGGATCTGGAGGGCTCGGTCGAAGTCCGCGAGCGCGTCCTGGCGCCGGTCGAGCACGGCCTTGCTCTTGCCTCGGCTCGCGAGCACCCAGCTCACGGAGTCATCGATCTCGAGGGCCTCGTCGAAGCGGGCGAGGGCCTGCTCGTGCTCGCCCTTGAGCCGAAAGGCCTCGCCGAGCGTCGCCACCACGGCGGCCCGCTTCGGGTCCGCCTCCACGGCGCGCTCGAGGTCGCCGATGGCCTCGTCGAAGTGACCTTGGTCGAGGTGCACCTCCCCGCGGCGAAAGAGCGCCCAGGCGTACTTCTCGTCGACGTCGATGGCGGCGCTGAGGTCCACCAGCGCGAGCGGCCGGTCGCCCTGGCGCGCGTAGGCGTCGCCGCGGCTCGCGAGGGCGAAGGCGTAGCGCGGGTCCTTGGCGATGGCGCGGCTCAGCGTCTCGATGGCCTCGCGGTAGCGACCCATGCGGCGGAGCACCTCACCGCGCTGACCGAGCACATCGGTGCGCTCCGGCTGGATCTCGAGCAGGCGATCGAGGTCCGCGAGCGCGGCCTCGTGTTTGCTCTCTTCCATGTGCTGCTTCGCACGTCGAAAGAGCTTCTCGATGCTCTCCTCGTCCACGGGAACGCGATCGATAGCACGCTCACTCGGGAAGAAAACGCGCCCTCTGCTCCGGCGAGGGCACGAGGCAGATTTCCTGCGTGCCGAAGAGGCGGTAGCGGTTCTTCGCGAGGCGGTCGTAGAGCCAATCGCGCACCGGCCGAGGCAGGAACAAGCCGACCTGCAGCAGCCCCAGAGGGAACCGCAGGTAGCGGCAAGCTTTCAAAAACGCTGAAGATTTCGCGTAGGGCACGCCCCGATCGATGAAGACCATCGTGTCGACGTCCTCCGTGGGGAGGTCCGCATAGGCCAGCAGCGCGCGGCCGAGCGGCGTCTGCACGGCCCCGATGCGGAGCCGCCCCGCCGGGTCCCAGCGCAACACGAAACGCACCCAACCGGCGCAGACCACACACGCGGCGTCGAAGAGGAGCACCCGGTCGCCGGGGTCGATGCCTTCGGGGAGCGGTCCCGTGGGAGTGCAGCGCACGACGAGAACATGGGGCCCGCCGCCGCCGTGGGAAGCTCCGGTCGCGTCGAGGACGCTAGCGCAGGTCGCGGTAGAGCTTCGCGAGCCACGGCGTCGGCACGCCGGCTTCGTAGAGTCCCTGGACGAGCGCCCAGAGGGCCAGCGTTCGGAGCGGCCGGCCTTCGAAGCGGCGGGCGCTCGAGACCGCGGCCACGTCCCGCAGGTAGGCGGTAGGACCGAGGCGCTCGAGGCGACGCACGAAGGCGTAGTCCTCCATCAGCGGGAGATCCCCAAAGCCACCCAGCAGGTCGTAGGCGCGGCGCCGAACGAAGATGGCCGAGTCGCCGTAATAAACGCGGAAGGCAAGGCGCCGCAGGTCGTTCGCGGCGGCGAAGAGGCTCGCCCAGGAGCCGCCGGGCTCGAAGCGAAGGCGAAAGTTGCCGCCCACGATGGCCGGGTCGCGAAGCGCCGCGTCGATGGCGTCCCGGGCGCCCGCGCCGAGGTACGTATCGGCGTGAAGAAAGAGCAGCACGTCGCCCGTGGCCGCGCGCGCGCCGACGTCGAGCTGAGGCCCACGCCCGCGCGGCGCAAGGACCACGCGCGCCCCCGACGCGCGGGCGCGCTCGCCGGTCCCATCGGTGCTCGCTGCGTCGGCCACGACCACCTCGTCGCCGAGCTGCGCGGCGCGGCGCACGCAGGCGGCGACGGTCGTCGCCTCGCACCAGGTCGGGATCACGACGCTCAGCCTCACGCCCCGAGCGTCGCGCGGGCCCGTCGCCGGCACAATGCCGCGAGCGATTGCCCGTCCACCCATCTCCGGCGCCACGATGCGGCTCAGGGCCGCGCGGAACGCCAGCGCTGGGCGACCTCCCGGGGCGGCTCCCCCTGCCCGTCGACGGCCTGGTTGAGCCGGCGCATGGTCGCGGCGTCCAGGGCGCCCTCGAGGGCTTCGAAGCGCGCGGCCGCCTCGGGGTACGCGGCGCGAAATCCACGGCGCGCCAGCACGAGCGCGTCGTAGGGCGGGATGATCTCCCGGGGGTCCGTCAGCACGCTCAGCTCGGCGAGGCGCCCGTCGGTGCTGAAGGCGCCGATCACGTCCACGTCGCCGCGCAGGAGCGCGTCGACCATGAGCGCCGGGTCCATGGGACGGCGCTCGCGGAAGCCGAGGCCGTAGCCTGCGCGCACGGCCTCCCACTCGGCTCGGCGAAAGAGCTCGTAGTCGCCACCGATGCTCATGCGCGCGCTTCGCGGCGCGAGGTCCTCGAGGCTCCGCAGGCCCTCCGCCGCCGTCTCCGGCCGCACGGCGAAGGCGTAGGTGTTCTCGAAGCCCAGCGACGCGAGCACCTCGATGCCGTGCGTCGCCTCGAGCCAGCGCGGCACCTCGGCGCGAAGCGTGGCGCGGACGGCGCCCTCGAGGGGCCGCTCCATCACCGTGGCCCAGAGCGTGCCGGAGTAGTCGACGTAGACATCGATCTCGCCGCTCCGCAGCGCGTCGAAGGCGACCGTCGAGCCGAGGCTGGCGACGACCTCGGTTTCGGCCCCGGCCTCCTCGGCCTCCGCCGCGAGCACCTCGGCCAGCACGTACTGCTCCGTGAAGGTCTTGGCGCCGATGCGAAGCGGCGAAGCCGAGCTCCCGCTCGACGCCGCGAGCGGGACGAAGGCGAGCGTTGCGAGAGCCGCCAGACCGGCGAGCCCCGTGCGCACGAGCCCCCGGCGACGCACCCGCGTGCCCAGCTCCAGCAGGCGCACGAGTCCATCGAGGAGCAGCGCGAGCACCGCCGAGGCCACGCAGCCCGTGAGCACGTCGGCGTAGTTCCGCGTCTGCAGGCCCGCGAAGATGAGGTTGCCGAGGCTCGGCGCGCCGATGGGTGTCGAGAGCGTGGCCATGCCCACGGTCCAGACCGTGGCCGTCCGAACGCCGGCGACGACCACGGGAAGCGCGAGGGGCAGCTCGACCTGGAAGAGCATCTGCCGCTCGGTCATGCCCACGCCGCGCGCCGCCTCGCGGGCCGCATCGTCCACGCTGGCGAGCCCCGCCGCGGTGTTCTGGAGCACGGGAAGCACGCCGTAGAGCGTGAGACCGAGAAAGGCTGGCAAGACACCGATGCTGGGGAGCGCGAGCGCCGCCAGCAGCGGCACCATGAGCGCCAGGAGCGCCAGGCCCGGCACCGTCTGCACGACGCCCGCGGCGCCGGTGAGGACGCGACCCAGCCCTGGGCGACGGTGGGCGAGCACACCCGCAGGCACGGCGATGGCCAGCGCCGCGCCGAGCGCCACGAGCGCGAGGCGCGCATGCGCGGCGAGGAGGCCCGGCAGCTCCTCCATGCTCAGCCGCCCCGAAGCCGGCCGAAGGCGTCCGCCTGGCGCGCGGGCGCGTCGAGCAGCGCGGCGACCTGCGCGTGCGCCGGCCGCCGCACCAGCTCTTCGGGCGCCGCCAGCTGCACGATGCGTCCCTCGTGCAGCACGGCGATGCGGTCCCCGAGGCGCAGCGCTTCGGACACGTCGTGGGTGACGAAGACGCCCGCGAAGCGCCCGCGAAGCCCCTCGACGAGGCCCTGCAGCCGGTCACGGGTCACCGGGTCGAGGGCGCCGAAGGGCTCGTCGAAGAGCAGGAGCTCGGGCTCGGCGGCGAGGGCCCGGGCGACGCCGACGCGCTGCTGCTGCCCGCCGGAGAGCGCCGCCGGAAAGCGCGTCGCCAGCTCCCGGGGCAGGTCCACCTGGGACAGCAGCGTGCGAACGCGTGCCTCGATGCGCTCCGGCGCCCAGCCGAGCAGGCGCGGGGTGACGCCCACGTTCTCCGCGACGGTCAGGTGCGGAAAGAGCCCGATGCGCTGAAACACGTAGCCGATGCGGCGCCGGAGCGCGTGGCCCGGGAGCTTGGCCACGTCCTCGCCCGCGAGCTCCACGCGGCCGGCGTCAGGCGGGACCAGCCGGTTGATCATCTTGAGCAGCGTGGTCTTGCCGCTGCCCGAGGCGCCGAGGAGCACCACGAGCTCGCCCGCGCGCACCACGAGGTCGAGCTCGCGCACGACGGGCTGCGCGCCGAAGCCCTTGGAGAGACCCGAAAGCCGGAGCGCCGGTGCGCTCAATCGATCATGACGCCCGTGGCGTCGATCTGCGCGACCTGGGCCAGCACCGTGGCGCCTTCGGAGGCGTAGTGCTCACGCTCCTCGTCCGTGAGGTCGCGGACGCTCACCTTGCCCTCGATGGTGCAGCTGCGACCGGCGACGTCCTTCGGCAGAAAGAACGCGTGATTGGCCATGGGCACGCGGATGGCCTGTGCCCCCTCCTCGCCCGCGCGGAGCTCCATCCAGCAGCCCATGGACTGGCAGACCTGCTGAATGGTGCCGGAGGTCTTCACGACCTGGTCGGCATACTCGCCCGGCGCCGCGAGGAGCGCGCTGAGCGCCACCGGCTCGCGCTCCGTGTCCAGGGCGTCGCCGAAGAGGTGCGGGTAGCGGATGTCCTCGGCGGCCTCTTCCGGCGGCGCTTCGGCTTCCGCCACGGCGGGAGCCTCCGGCGCGGGCGTCTCCGGCGCGGGCGTCTCCGCGGCGGGCGCCTCCGCGGCGGGCGCCGGCGACTCGGAACGACCACACGCGGCCAGGAGGAGCAGCATCGACACGAAACGAATCATGCGCCTCGGACTACCATGGGTCGTGGAGGGGGCCCAGCCGCCGGAGATGGACTACACCGCGGGGGGCGTCGGGACTCACCCGTCGCGCGGTGAGCCATCCGGGGACGGCCACGGAGAGGTGTCGAGAGTATGCAGCGTATGCGATGGGTCTATGGCTTGGTTTTCGTGCTGGGAGGCGCCGCCGTCGCGGGCTGCGGAGACGACGACGGCACCGGCACGACGGGCACGCTCCCGATGGACATGGGAACGACGAGCTTTCGCGCGGACGTGTTTCCCATCATCGCGGCGAACTGCGCCATCAGCGGCTGCCACGGCTCGACGCGCACGTCGGCCAACCTCCTGATGGACACCCCGGACACGGCCCACGCGAGCCTCGTGGACGTGGAGGCCATGGGCGGACCGTGCACGGAGGACAGCGTGGCCCGCATACGAGTCGTCCCCGGCGACCCGGAGGCCTCGCTGCTCGTCTCGAAGGTCACGGAGACCCCGCCGGACTGCGGCAACCCCATGCCCCTCGCCCAGCCCGCGCTCTCCGCGGCGGACCAGGCCACCATCACGGCGTGGGTCGCGGCCGGCGCCGTGAACGACTGACCGGAGCGGGCCACATGCCGGCGGACCTCAACCCGTGAGGAACACGGCTTTGCGGCCGCCGGCCCGGGTCTGGAGCGCGAGCGAGAGCGGGCGGCCAACGCGGCGCGCGAGGCGCGGATCGCCGGCGGCGAAGGCCACGCGCCATTCCTCCGGGAGCGCGCCGAGGCGCGCCCCGAGGCGTTGATAGAGCGCCCGGAGGTCGCCGCCGAGACGGGCGCCCCAAGGCGGGTTCGTCACCACGGCTCCCGAGGGCGCGAAGGGCGCGGAGAGGCCCGGCGCGGCGCTCAAGGCCGCGTGGCTCAGCGTGAGCGTGTCGAGCACGCCGGCGCGCCGTGCGTTCTCCTGAGCCGAAGCGATCACGCCCGCGTCCCGGTCGCTTCCGTGGATGACGGCCGGCGGCGCGCGCAGGGCCCCGGCCGCCGCTTCCTTCGCCGCCGCCAGCGCCGCCGGACCGCCGGGGAAGCCCTCGAAGGCAAAGCCGCGCTTACCGCCGGGAGGCCGCCGGGAGGCCAAAAGCGCGGCTTCGATGGGGAGCGTGCCGCTGCCGCAGAAGGGGTCCACGAGCGGCGAGGCCGGGTCCCAGCCGGAGGCGCGGAGCAGGGCCCGCGCCAGGTCTTCGCGCAGCGGCGCCTTGCCGCTCGCCAGCCGATAGCCGCGCCGGTGCAGGGGCGCGCCGCTCGTGTCCACGGAGAGCACCACCTCGTCGCGGACCAGCCGCGCATGCACGAGGAGCGCGTCCGCGTCGTCCTCAGAGGCCTCCGGCGGCGCGGCGCCGAGGGCTTCCGCAACGCCGGCGCGCACACGCTCGGCGATGGCTCCCGTGTGGTAGAGGCGGGACTTCTTGGCCGTGGCGCGCACGCGCAGCGGCCGCTCCGGCGCGAGCAGCGAGGCCCAGCCGAGGCGCCCGCTCTTCTTCACTAGCTCCGGAAGCCGCGTCGCGCGAAAGCGCCCGAGGCGCCAGCGAACCTGGGAAGCCACGCCCAGCTCGAGGTTGAGGCGAGCGACCATGGGCAGGGCCGGGCCGCGGAGCGCGAGCGTGACGCCGCCGGCCTCCGTGGTGGCCTCGGCCTGGTCCAGCTCGAGCTCGGTGATCTCGCTCGCCAGGAGCCCTTCCAGGCCTGGCGCGCAGGCCACGAAGAGCTCCGCCGCGGCGGCCATCAGCCGTCCTCGCGCAAGACGGCGAGCTTGTCGCGGTGCTTGGCCTGCAGCGCGAGGTAGTCGGCCTCTTCGAGGGCGAGTTTGGTCGTGATGCGCCGGAGCCAGTTGGTCTCCGGGGTGCTGAGCACGTCGTCGGCCGCGGCAATCTCGACGAGCGCATCGAGCACGTCGAGGCGGCCTTCCCGGGCCATGCCCTCCTTGAGCACGCGCGCCCAGGCCTGGTCGCCGCCAGCGGTGAGCGCCTCGATCTCTTGCTCGAGGAGCGCGCCGATGGCCTCGGCGCCGCCGACGGCCAGCACGTGCAGCCGGCGCAGCTCCTCGAGCACCTGCTCCTTCTCCCGCGCGTCGAAGACCCCGTCGGCGAAGGCAACGCAGGCCGCGAGCCCGGCCACGGCGACGACGAGCGCGCGGAGGTCATCGTCGGCCTCAGGCATGTGTTGCCGGACCACGCGCTCGAGGGCCCCTTCCCGGGGCACGGAGACCTTGGACCCGAAGAGCATCAGCGACACTCGCTTCCGACGTCGGCGGTCACCTCGCTTCGGAGCGACTCGTGGTAGGTGAGCCACCCTTCGCGGACGTCGCCCGGCACGCCGTGGGTCTCGAGCACCTCCCGGAGGATCGTGAGGCGCCGGAGAAACTGCCCGCCCATGATTCGGTGCGCGGCGTGCGCCGCGGTCAGCGGGCGCCCTTCGTAGCTCCCGGGGCCGCCGAGGTGCGCCGCGGCGTGCTGGTACTCGAAGGTCTTCACGCGCTCGCGCCGGGCCCGGCGGAACATGAAGCCGATCATCAGGTCGTCGAAACACCGGTCGACGAACTCGTCGACGATGGCGCGAAGCGCCCGTTCTCCGCCGATGCGCTCGAAGTCGCTCATGAGGGAACCATGCGGCCAGCACGCGGCGGGCGAAAGCGGCCGCTCACGGCGCAGCTATCAACACACGCGCCGGTCCGCTTCGATGGCGGCGCGATCCGTCGCCGGGATCGGCTCGGGATACACGCCGTCGAAGCAAGCCGCGCAACGCGGGCTTCCGACGGCCTCGTCCAGAGCGCCCACGGTGAGCCAGGTCAGCGAGGAGACGCCCAGGTTGGCCGCGGCATCGGTCTCGAGCTGGTCCATGCCCGCTCCCTCCGCGGCGCCGTCCGTGAAGCGCCGCGCGAAGAGCTCGTCGCGCGTGGACATGTCGATGCCGTAGAAGCAGGGGTGAAGCACCGGTGGAGCGTGAATCGCGAGGTGAACCTCCGCCGCGCCCGCGTCGTCCAAGAGCTCGATGACGCGACGGAGCGTGGTCCCGCGAACGATGGAGTCGTCGACGAGGATGACGCGGCGCCCGGCGATCTCCCGGGGAATGGGGTTCAGCTTGAGGCGGAGCGCCGCTTTGCGCGTGAGCGCATCGGGCATGATGAAGGTGCGCCCGCTGTAGCGGTTCTTGATGAACCCCTCGCGGAGCGGGAGACCCAGCGTCTCGGCGACGGCGGTGGCCGCGGGCCGCGCCGTGTCGGGCACGGGCATGACGACGTCGCCCCCCACGCCCTTGCTGCGGAGCCGCGCCGCCAGCGCGTGACCCAGCGCAAAGCGGGTCTCGTACACCGTCCGTTCGGTCATGACCGCGTCCGGGCGGGCGAAGTAGATGGCCTCGAAGACGCAGGGAGCCGGCCCGGCGGAACGCAGCGCGTGGCGCTCGGGCTCGCGGCCGCCCCGGAGGATCACGACCTCGCCCGGCGCCGGCTCGAAGGCGTGGCGAAAGCCGAGCGCATCGAGGCTCACGGACTCGCTCGCGGCGATCCACGCCCCGTCGTCGCGCTGGCCCACGATGGCCGGTCGAATGCCCCGGGGGTCCCGGAAGACGATGAGCGTCGCTTCGCCGTCGAGGAGCAGGCCTGCGACCAGCGAGTAGCTCCCGCGAACGCGCTCCTGCACCACCCGGAGCGCGGCGAGGGCATCTTCGGTGCGGTGGCCCATGGGCCGGGCCTGCATGAGCGCGTCGCTGAACACGCAGAGCGCGGGCTCGACGTCGCAGCGGCTCATCAGGTGGATAGAGCGCTCGGCGAGCGTCGCCTCGAGGACGCCGACGTTGGTGATGTTGCCGTTGTGGGCCATCAGCACGCCAGGCTGGCGGTAGAAGAAGGGCTGCGCGTCTTCGAGCACGCCGCGCCCGATGGTCGGGTAGCGCACGTGGCCGAGACCGAGGGACCCGGGAAGCGCCGCGATGTCGCCCTCGCCAATGGCCTGCGAGACCTGGCCGAGCCCGCGCCGGAAGGCGAAGCGCCGCCCGTCGCTGCTCATGGTGGCAATGCCGGCGGAGTCCTGGCCGCGATGTTGAAGCGCTTGGAGCGCGAGGTGGATCTCAGCCGCCACCGCATGAGGTGAGGCATCGAGCGCTCCAGGACCCCCGATGACGCCGACGAATCCGCACATGCGCCTCACTTAGCGCGGCTTCCGACGCGCACCAGCCCCGGGTGTGCGGGCCAGCGCAGAGAGGCGGAGGTTTCCGGCACGTGACGCGGCGCTTTCCGCTTTGCCGCATTGCGTTGACCCGCCGCGTCAAAACCGAAGAAATCCGGCGACTTGGAGCTGTGGTGACGAAAAATAACGCCTTTTCATGCACTTACGTTCTTTCTTGTGCGGCGCAGCAGAAAAACGAACGCAGCGCTTGACGCGCCGCGTCACGTCGCTAGATTCCACTCATCGGCGGCGGGGGACGCTCTCCCCGGAGCCCCCCCGACCTCAGCCGAGTGCGCGGGCGACC